>NZ_JBISWL010000014.1:0-35393 GCF_044462265.1 Kocuria rhizosphaerae | reverse complement strand
CCCGTCCGCCGTCGCGGCGGTAGCGTGAGGGCCATGAGCGAGCAGCGTTCCACCCCCGACAGGATCACCGAGCTGGGCCCGGACGAGGTCTTCGTCTTCGGGTCCAACGCACAGGGCGCGCACGGGGCCGGTGCGGCACGCACCGCCGTCGAGCGCTTCGGCGCCGTGATGGGCCAGGGGCACGGACTCCAGGGCCGGGCCTACGCGATCGACACCATGAGCGGCTTCGCCGCCCTGGAGCGGGAGGCCTCGGCCTTCGTCGACTTCGCGCGCCGGCACCCTGAGCTCACGTTCTGGCTCACCCGCGTGGGCACCGGCATCGCCGGTCACGACGAGCGCCGCGTGGCCGCACTGTTCGCCGACGCGCCGGCGAACGTGGTCAGGCCCCCGGGCTGGTGAGGGAGTCCCGTCGACCCCCGGGCCGGTGACCCCGGGACCGGTGATCCCCGGGCCGGGCCGTCAGGACCGGTAGCCCTGCGGGTTGTTCCGCTGCCAGTTCCAGTGGTCGCGGCACATCGTGTCGATGTCCCGCTCGCCGGACCAGCCGAGGTCCGCGAGGGCCTTGGCGGGGTCGGCGTAGGAGACCGCGGCGTCGCCGGGACGGCGGGCCACGACCTCGTAGGGGACGCTGCGCCCCGAGGCACGCTCGAAGGCGGCGTGCACCTCCAGCACGGAGTAGCCCTTCCCGGTGCCCAGGTTCCAGGTGTGCACCCCGCCGTGCGCGACGACGTGGTCGAGGGCCTTCAGGTGGCCGTCGGCGAGGTCGACCACGTGGATGTAGTCGCGCACTCCCGTGCCGTCGGCGGTGGGGTAGTCGTCCCCGAAGACCCGCAGCTTCTCCCGCCGCCCCACGGCCACCTGCGCGATGAACGGCAGGAGGTTGTTGGGCACCCCCGTGGGGTCCTCGCCGATCCGGCCGGACTCGTGGGCGCCCACCGGGTTGAAGTAGCGCAGCAGGGCGATGTTCCAGGAGGGGTCGGAGGCGGCGAGGTCCACGAGCATGTCCTCGATGTGCTCCTTGGTCCGCCCGTAGGGGTTCTGCGCGTCCATGGGCTGCTTCTCCGTCAGCGGCATCTCCTCGGGCGCGCCGTAGACCGTGGCGGACGACGAGAAGACGAGGGAACGGCAGCCGCGGGCCGCCATGGCGTGGAGCAGGTTCAGGGTGCCGGCCACGTTGGTGGTGTAGTAGTGCAACGGCTGCTCCGCCGACTCGCCCACGGCCTTCAGCCCCGCGAAGTGGACCACCGCGTCCGGGCGGTGCTCGGCGAACAGCGCGTCGAGCCCGGCGGGGTCCAGGAGGTCGAGCTCGGCGAACGCCGCCACGGGCCGGCCCGCGAGCTCCTCGACGCGCTCCAGGGAGGTCCTGGAGGAGTTGGCGAGGTTGTCCATCACGACGACGTCGTGGCCCGCCTCGAGGAGGGCGAGGACGGTGTGCGAGCCGATGTATCCGGTTCCGCCGGTCACGAGAGTCTTCATGGTCCCAGCGTATCGGCCGCCGCGCGGGAGCCGGTCAGGGGCTCGCGAGGACCACCACGACGTCGCCGGCCGGAGGGGCGGCCCCCGGGTGAGCCACGGCGCTGTCCACCCACCCGGGGGCGGGGGCGAAGCGGTTGGTCCGCTGGTCCACCCGCACCCAGGTGCGGCCGTCGAAGGAGACCTCCGTGACGCCCAGCTCCGCGGCGCGGGCGACCACCCAGTGCGCCACGGCCCAGCCGGTGCTCCCGTCCGGGGCGGGCACCACGAGCCGGTCGCCCTCCGCCCGGGCCGACGGCGCCGCGGGTCCGAAGGCGGCGCCCAGGGCGTCCGCCGCCCGGGACGCGTCGCCCGGAGCCCCGGGGTCGGCCAGCACGCAGTTGAGCGTCGCCTCCGTGCGGCCCGTGAGGCTTCCGGCGAAGGCCCGGGCCAGGGGCTCGTGCTTCGCGTACGCCTCCGGGTGGGCGGAGCGCTGCACGGCCTGGGCCGCCTCGGTGACGGACAGCGACCCGAGGTCGATCTCGGTGAGCCGGTCGTAGAAGACGTCGGTCGCGTAGGCGGGATCCATGATCTGCTCGACCGTGCCCCAGCCCTGGGAGGGACGCTGCTGGAACAGGCCCACGGAGTCCCGGTCCCCGTAGTCGATGTTCACCAGCTTCGACTCCTGCATCGCGGTGGCCAGCGCCACGACCGCGGTCTCCGGGTCCGCGCCGCGCTCCACGGCCTCCGCCGCGACCACGGCGGCGTTGTCCGTCTGCTCCGCGGACAGGGTGTGCCGGGTGCGCCGGCCGTCGTCGCCGGTGACGGTCGCCACGCAGCGGGGTTCCCCGGCCGAGGGGTGGCCGGCGCGCAGCTCGACGGCCACCAGCACCCCCGCGGCCAGCACGGCGCAGGCGAGCAGCACGACGAACAGCGACAGGCGGACCGCCCGGGAGCGGCGGCCGGCGGAGTGGGAGGACACGGGCACTCCTGGACGCGGGGGTGGGAGGAGGACGGGACCGGCGCGCCCCGGTCCCGGCGGACGTGGGCGCCGGGACCGGGACTGTGCGGGCCGGGCCCGCGGCGCTCAGTTGGCGTGCAGCGCCGCGTTGAGCTCCACGGTCCCGCCGGCGCGGGGGAGCACCTCGACCGCGCCGGTGAGGGAGTTGCGGCGGAACAGCAGGTTGGGCACGCCGGAGAGCTCCGAGGCCTTGGCGGTGGAGTGCTCGCCGTCGGCGTGCACGCTCACGCGGGTGCCGGCCGTGACGTAGAGGCCGGCCTCGACGACGCAGTCGTCCCCCAGGGAGATGCCCACGCCCGAGTTCGCGCCGAGCAGCACGCGCTCGCCCACGGTGATGCGCTCCTTGCCGCCGCCGGAGAGGGTGCCCATGATCGAGGCGCCGCCCCCGATGTCGGTCGCGTCGCCGACGACGACGCCGGCGCTGATCCGGCCCTCGACCATCGACTGGCCCAGGGTCCCGGCGTTGAAGTTCACGAAGCCCTCGTGCATCACCGTGGTGCCCTCGGCCAGGTGGGCGCCCAGGCGGATCCGTCCGGCGTCGCCGATCCGCACCCCGGGGGGGACCACGTAGTCGACCATGCGCGGGAACTTGTCGACGCTGTGCACGGTCACGTGCCCGGCCGTGGCCCTCAGCCGGAGCAGCGCACCGGTCAGCTCCTCCGCGAGCACGGGGCCCCGGTCGGTCCAGGCGACGTTGGCGAGCAGCCCGAAGATCCCGTCGAGGTTCACGGTGTTGGGGCGCACCAGGCGGTGCGAGAGCAGGTGCAGCCGGAGGTAGGCGTCGGCGGCGTCGGCGGGCGGGGCGTCGAGGTCGGCGACCGTCTCGACGATCTCGTGGCGGGTGTTGCGGTCGGGGTCGGTGGTGGCCGCCAGCCGCAGGTCCGCCTCGAGGGAGGTGTCGACCGCGTCCGAGAGGGACGGGGCCGGGTACCAGACGTCGAGGACGGTTCCTTCCTTGGGGCCCGAGGCCACGACGGTGGCCAGGCCGAGACCGGAGGCGGGGCGAGGGGTGGATGCAGTCATGGCCTCCATCCTAGGGGCCGCCGGCACCGGGCGCCGCGCCCGGGCCCGTCGCTATGCTGGCAGCCATGACTGCACTCGACCTCGCCGCGGACCCCGCCGATCTCACGGCCGCCCTGATCGACCTGGAGTCGGTCTCGGGCCGGGAGGGCCCACTCGCCGACGCCGTCGAGGCCGCGCTCCGGCGGCTGCCCCACCTGACGGTGCACCGGGACGGCGACGCGGTCGTGGCGCGCACCGGGCTCGGCCGCGCGGAGCGGGTCGTGCTCGCGGGCCACCTCGACACGGTGCCCCTGCCGAGCACCCCGGGGGCCCGGGGCACGGTCCCGTCCTCGTGGTCGGAGGAGGACGGCCGCCGCGTGCTGTACGGGCGCGGGGCCACCGACATGAAGGGCGGCGTGGCCGTCCAGCTCGCGCTGGCCGCGGCCCTGCAGGAGCCCCGCCGCGACGTGACGTACGTCTTCTACGACCACGAGGAGGTCGAGGCCTCGGCCAGCGGCCTCGGCCGGCTCCGCCGCAACGCCCCGCATCTGCTCGAGGCCGACTTCGCGGTGCTGCTCGAACCCACCGACGGCACGGTGGAGGGCGGGTGCAACGGCACGATGCGGTTCCGGATCACGACCCGGGGCCGGGCCGCGCACTCGGGCCGGTCGTGGATCGGCGAGAACGCCATCCACAAGCAGGCCGACGTCCTGGCCCGGCTGGCGGCCTACGAGCCGCGCACCGTCGCCGTCGAGGGGCTGGAGTACCGGGAGGGGCTCAACGCGATCCGGATCCGGGGCGGGGTGGCGGGCAACGTCGTCCCGGACGAGGCGAGCGTGGAGATCAACTACCGCTTCGCCCCGGACAGGACGCCCGAGGAGGCCCTCGACCACGTGCGGGAGATCTTCCCCGGCCACGAGCTGGAGCTCACCGACCTGTCCCCGGCGGCCCGGCCGGGCCTGGACCGCCCGGCCGCGGCCGCCTTCGTGGCCGCCGTGGGCCAGGAGCCGAAGCCGAAGTACGGCTGGACCGACGTGGCCCGGTTCTCCGAGATGGGGGTGCCCGCCGTGAACTTCGGTCCCGGCGACGCCCTGCTGGCGCACACCGACGACGAGCACGTCAGCGCCGACGCCGTCCGCGCGTGCTACCGCGCGCTCGCCGCCTGGCTCACCGACTGAGGGTCAGACCTTGGTCTCCTCGGCGGCGAGGGGCCCCTCCGCCGGCTGCGCCCGGCCCGCGGTCCGGAAGCTGAGGAACCGGGCCAGCCAGGCGGCGACCGCGGTCAGCAGGTAGTTGATGAGCACGAACACCAGGGCGGCCAGCAGCAGCGTCTGCAGGATGTTGCCGTCCCCGGCGCCCAGCCGGCGGGCGCTCGCGAGCAGCTCCGGGTAGGTGATGATGTAGCCCAGCGCGGTGTCCTTGAGGATGACCACGAACTGGCTCACCATCGACGGCAGCATGGCCGTCAGCGCCTGCGGCAGCTCGATCATCCGCAGGGAGCGGGACGGGGTGAGCCCGATGACCAGTGCCGCCTCCCGCTGGCCCTTGGGCAGCTGGTGGACGCCCGAGCGGATGAGCTCGGCGATGACCGAGCCGTTGTAGAACATCAGCCCGAGGACCACGGCCCAGAACGGGGCGTTGGCGGGCTCGACGAGTCCGGTCCGTCCGAGACCCAGGTAGAAGAAGATCATCATCACCAGGACGGGAACGGCCCGGAAGAACTCCACGACGAGGGTCGAGACGGCGCGCACCGGGGCCAGCTGGGAGAGCCGGCCCAGCCCGAAGACCAGGCCGAAGACGATCGAGAGCAGCACGGCCAGCAGGGCCGCCCGGATGGTCTGCCACAGGCCCGGCAGCAGGAAGTTCTCCCAGGTGCGGGCCGTGAACAGTGCGGTCCACTTCGAGGCCTCGAGCTGGCCCTGGTCGGCGAGCTTGCCCAGCACCACCCAGGCGAGGGCGAGCACGAGCAGCACGCCCACCACGTTGAGGATCATGAAGAGCCGCCGGGAGCGGGGCCCCTGGACGTCGAAGAGGACGTTGTGGGAGTTCGAGGAGGCCATCAGCGCTTCACCGCCAGCTTTCGGGAGGCCCACGTGGTCAGCACGCCCACCGGCACCACGAGGATCACGAAGCCGATGGCCACCACGAGGAAGATCGCGATCATCACGTCGGGCCGGAACTCGATCATGGTCTTCATGAGGGAGGAGACCTCGTTGCTGACGGACGCGGCCGCGGCCACCGTCGAGTTCTTGATCAGGGCGATCAGGGTGTTGCCCAGCGGGGTGATCGCCCCGCGCAGGGCCTGGGGGAAGATCACCAGCCGGGCCGCGGGCACGAAGCTCAGGCCGATGGCCCGGGCGGCCTCGGCCTGGCCGACGGGGACGGTGTTGACCCCGGAACGGATGGCCTCGCACACGAAGGCCGCGTGGTAGAGGCTCAGGCCCACGACGGCCCAGTTGAAGAAGTTGCGGTTGAAGTCGCCGGAGAGGGAGAGCCCGAGCTGGCTCCACACGCCCAGGACCAGGAAGACGAGGATGATGGTCAGCGGGGTGTTCCGGAACAGGTTCACGTACCCGGTGCCCAGGAGGCGCAACGACGCGACCGGGGAGATGCGCATGAGGGCGATCAGTGAGCCGATGACCATCGAGCCGATCGCCGCGAAGAAGGTCAGCTGGATGTTGACCCAGAAGGCGGCGAACACGTCGTACTGCTCGAACAGGCTCGCGAAATCGCTGAGGTAGTCGTTCACGGGAGCTCCCGGAGCGGGGGCTGGTCCTGGATCACGGCAAGGTCCTTCGTCGTGGGGCGGTAGTCGTGCTGCGCGGACGCCGCCCCGTGGCCGGCCGGCTCCCGGCCGGCCACGGGGCGCTCACGCGCCCGTCGTCACTCGCCGCAGGGCTCGGTCTCCGGCGGGTTGAGCTCCTCGTTGTACTGGTAGTCCGCGCCCTCGGTGTGGGTGGCCACGGCCTCCTCCCAGGCGCCGTCCTCGATCATCTTGTTGATGGCCTCGTTGACCGCCTCGCACTGGTCCGAGCCCTGCGGGAGACCCACTCCGTAGCGCTCCTCGGAGAAGGTGTTGCCCACGACCTTGAACTTGCCCTGGTTGGCCTCGGTCGAGGCGAGGCCGGCGAGGATGATGTCGTCGGTGGTGACGGCGTCGACCTGGCCGGACTCCAGGAAGGTCACGCACTCGGCGTAGCCGCCCTGCTCCACGAGGTTCACGCCGGGCACCTCCTCCTGGACGTTCACCGCGGAGGTCGACCCGGTGACCGAGCACAGGTTCTTGCCGTCGAGGTCGGCCGGACCCTGGATGCTGTCGTCGTCGGCGCGGACGAGGAGGTCCTGGCCGGCGATGAAGTACGGGCCCGCGAAGTCGACCGTCTGGTCCCGTTCCTCGGTGATGGAGTAGGTGGCGAAGATCATGTCGACCTGGTCGTTCGCGAGCATGTTCTCGCGGTTGGCCGACGGGGACTCGACCCACTCGATCTGGTCCTCGGTGTAGCCCAGCTCACCGGCCACGTACTTGGCGACGTCGACGTCGAAGCCCGTGTACTCGCTGCCGTCCCTGAAGCCGAGACCCGGCTGGTCGTACTTGATCCCGATCCGGACCGATTCCTCCGAGCCGCCGCCGCCGCCGTCGCCTCCGCCGCCGCCGTCGTCCCCGCCTCCGCACGCGGTGAGGGTCAGGGCCGCGGTCGCGGCCATCGCGGCCAGTCCGAGGGGCTTGCTGCTGCGCATGGTGTGCTCCTTGTTCTCGAGGAAGTGGCTTCCGGTCGGGGGGTCGGGTGGACGGTCAGTGGCCGAGGATCTTGCCGAGGAAGTCCTGGGCCCGCTCGGAGCGGGGGTTCGTGAAGAACTCCTCGGGGGTGTTCTCCTCCACGATCATGCCGTCGGCCATGAAGACGACGCGGTCGGCGGCCTTGCGGGCGAAGCCCATCTCGTGCGTGACCACGATCATCGTCATGCCCTGCTTCGCCAGGGCGACCATGGTGTCGAGCACCTCGTTGATCATCTCGGGGTCGAGGGCCGAGGTCGGCTCGTCGAAGAGCATGACCTTCGGCTCCATGGCCAGTGCCCGGGCGATGGCCACGCGCTGCTGCTGCCCGCCGGAGAGCTGGGCGGGCAGCTTCGAGGCCTGGTTGTCGACCCCGACCCGGGTGAGCAGCTCCATCGCCTGGGTCTTGGCCTCGGCGGGTGATTTCCCGCGGACCTTCACGGGGCCGAGGGTCACGTTCTGCAGGACGGACTTGTGGGCGAAGAGGTTGAAGGACTGGAAGACCATGCCCACGTCCGCGCGCAGCCTCGCGAGGGCCTTGCCCTCCGCGGGCAGCTCCTTGCCGTCGATGAGGATCTCGCCGCTGTCGATGGTCTCCAGCCGGTTGATGGCCCGGCACAGGGTCGACTTGCCCGAGCCCGACGGGCCGATCACGACGACGACCTCCCCGCGCCTGACCTCCATGTTGATGTCCCGCAGCACGTGGAGGTCCCCGAAGTGCTTGTCGACGTGCGAGAGGCGGACCAGGGCTTCGGTCGTCCCCGGCCCCGAGGAGGCCGGCGCGGCCGCCGGTGGAGTGGCGTGTGACATACCGCGAACATATCCCAGAAAGTCCCGTTGTGAGATGCAACACGTGGCAATCAGGTCGATTTCGTACCCTTCCGTACGAATGTTTCGGGCGGCCGGGCGGCGCGGGCCGCCTAGCCTGGGTCCATGACCGAACTCCTCGTGGTCCTGACCGGGCTCGTGCTGCTGCTGACCCTCGTGGCGGTCCTCGTGCTGGGCCGGGACCGGCTCTCCGCCTGGTCGTCCCCCGCCGCCGACGGGATCGAGGTCGAGCCCGCGCCGTCGGCCCCCCTGCTCCTTCCGGAGCGGTTCACGGCCGAGGAGCTCGAGGACGTCGCCTTCCACGTCCGCCGGCGGGGATACGACCGCGGGGAGGTCCGGGCGGTGCTCGCCGCCGTCGCCCGGCAGCTGCCGCCGCAGGAGCGGTCCCCGGCCGCGGTGCCCGAGGCGTGATCGGCGGCCCCGCCGTCCGGGCGGCCGCCGCGTCCTGGTGGTCGCGCGCGGCCGTGCTGTGGACCGGGTCCCCCGGGTGGGCGCAGGCGCTGCTGATCTGGGCAGCGTCCCGCGCGTGGGGGTGGGCCGTGTTCACCACCGTGGGCCGGCAGCAGGGGCCGGGGCCGTGGGGGGACGGGGCCCTGGGCTACTTCGCGTTCACCGGCATCTGGGACTCGGACTGGTACGAGCGGATCGCCCGCGAGGGCTACCCGGCCGAGGTGCCCCGCGACGGCACGGGCCGGGCGCAGGAGAACGCCTGGGCGTTCTACCCCGTGTTCCCGCTGCTGGTGCGCGGGGTCACGGCGCTGACCGGCACGGGATGGGACGTCACGGCGTCCACCGTGTCCCTGCTCGCGGGAGCCGCCGCCGCCGTGGTGGTGCACCGGTTGTTCCTGCGGCTCGCGCCGCCGGCCACGGCCCTGTGGGCGCTGGCCCTCGTCGCGTTCAACCCGGTGGCGCCCGTGCTGCAGGTGCCCTATGCGGAGTCCCTCCACCTGCTGCTGCTGGCCGCGGCGCTGCTGCTCGTGGCGGACGGACGCCACCTGGCCGCGGCGCCGGTCGTGCTCGTCATGTGCCTCACGCGTCCGGCAGGCGTGCCGTTCGCGGCCGCGCTGGGCATCACCTGGCTCGTGCGCACCGTGCGGCGTCGCCGCTCCGGGCAGCTCCGCAGGGCCGCCGAGGCGCCGGACGGGCTCCTGGCCCTGGCACTGTTCTCCTGCGCCGCGGCCCTGGCGTGGCCGGGGATCGCCTGGTGGGTCACCGGGGAGCCGGCGGCCTACACCGACACCGAGACGGCGTGGCGCGGCGAGGCCCTCCTCCCCGTGGTGCCGTGGTTCGACGCCGGGGTCCGCTACCTCGGCCCCGTGGTGGGCCCGGCGGCGCCCGTCCTGCTGGTGGCCGCGGGCGTCGCCGTGCTGGGGAGCGGAGTGGTGCGCCGGCGCCTGGACCTCCTGCTGCGCACCTGGCTGGCCTGCTACGCGGTGTACCTGCTGCTGTTCCTGCACCCGCAGTCCAGCACGTTCCGGCTGCTGGTGCCGATGTTCCCGCTCGCGCTGCCGCTCGCGGCGGTCTCGGAGTCGCGCGCCTACCGGACGGCCTGCCTGCTCGCCGGCGCCGTGCTCCAGCTGGTGTGGGTGGGCTGGCTGTGGCACTGGAAGCAGCTGCCCGGCGGCGGCGACCACCCGCCCTGAGCCCGCTCCGGGACCCTCCCGACGCGCTGCTGGCACGCACCGGCCGTCCGGGTCCACGGGGGCGGCTCGGATAGGATGGGAGCCACACCAACACAGTGAAGAGGAGTTCCCACATGGCGGCCATGAAGCCGAGAACCGGTGACGGACCGATGGAGGTCACCAAGGAGGGGCGCAGCCTCATCATGCGCGTGCCGCTCGAGGGCGGCGGGCGGCTCGTGGTGGAGCTCAAGCCGGCGGAGGCCGCGGAGCTCAAGGAGTGCCTGGCGGGTGTGACCGACTGACACCGGCGCCGCACGACGGCGAGGGGCCCGGCACCAGGTGCCGGGCCCCTCGCCGTGGCCGGTGTCGTCCGCGGCGTGTCGTCCGCGGGGTCCCGCCCGGTCAGCGGCGGACCGCGAGCAGGATCCCGGACCCCGTGGGCAGCAGTGCGGTGCTGAACCGCTCGTCCTCGCGGAACAGCCGGTGGACGGCTCGCATGGTGCGGGTGTTCTCCTCGCGGTTGGCCGGCTGGGCCGCCTTGTCCTGGTACAGGGCGTCGTTGACGACGAGCATCCCGCCCGGTCGCAGCAGCCGCACCGCCTCCTCCGCGTAGTCCAGCGTCCCCTCGGTGTCGGCGTCGAGGAACACGAGGTCGTAGGCGCCGGCGCTGAGCCGCGGCATCACGAGGGAGGCCCGGCCCGGGATCGTGCGGGTGCGGCTCGTGGGCACCCCCGCCTCGCGGAACGTGTCCCGGGCCGCGCGCAGGGCCCGGATGTCCGAGTCGATGGTCGTGAGCACGGAGGTCGCCGGCAGCCCGCGGAGCAGGGCCAGCCCGGACACGCCCGCGCCCGTGCCGACCTCCACGACCGTGGCGGGACGCGCCGACGCGGCCAGCACGGTCAGGGCGGCCGCCGTCCCGGGGGTGACCGGGGGGATGCGCAGGGCGAGGGACCGTTCCCGGGCGCGGTAGGCGAGCTCGTCCTCCACGGCGAACGCCTCGGCGTACGACCAGCTCGTCGTCTTGTCCGCGCCCATGGTCCGCCCTTCGTCGCCGTCGTGGTGCCGGAGTGCCCCCGGCCCGTGCCGGCGTGGTGCCGCCGCGCGCACGCAGGGGGACGCGCGTCATCCTACCGGGTGGGGCGCTGCGCCCCGGTGCTGTCCAGTCGGCGCCCAGCTTGCCCACCGATCATGGGAGGGACAACGCGACCGCGGCCCCGGGCGAGGAGGGAACCCGTGCCGGCCCGGGCGGCCCGCGGCCGGGAACCGGGCGCTGCGCCGCTGACCGCGCTGCCGCCGTCCCGCACGAGGCCCGACGCACGAGGAGGAGCGATGCCCCGCCCGCACCCGCGCGGACGAGCCGTGCCGCTGGCCGCGGCCACGGCCAGCGCCGTGCTGACGCTGCTCCTGGGCTCGGGCTACGCGGTGGGGCGCACGGTCGTGGCCACGGCGCCGGAAGCGGGGAGCGAGCGGGCGCCCGTCTCCGTGTGGCACGGGACCGGCGGCGTGCTGCACGCGGACGAGGGCTCCGCGGAGCGGCTGCGCGCCGAGGGGTGGACGCTGCCCACGCTGGCCGCGGACGGCTACCGGGTCGTCTCGATGACCCGCGGCAGTCTGGCAGGGCATCCGATCGTCTCGGTCCGGCTCCAGCGCGGCGGTCACGACGTCGTCGTGGTCGAGCAGCGCGGACGGGTGGACCGGCAGAACCCCATGGACGGGATCACGGGGCTGCCCGTGAGCGCGGAGGGCCTCGAGCGGTCCGCGGTCGCGGGCGTGCCCCTGTGGGTGGACGACGGCCCCCCGTGGCGGGCGGTGCTGGTGGGCGAGGACGTGGTCTACACCGTCAGCGCGGACACCGGCCCCTCCGCGATGGCGCACACCGTGAGCCTCGTCGTGGCCGACGACCGCGGCCGTGTCGAGGAGCCGGAGGCGGAGGACCCGGGCCTCGCGCGGACGGTCGTGGTGGGCCTGCAGGAGATCTTCGGCTGAACGGCCGCCGCACCCCTGACTGCTAAAATCGACGACTGTGCTCGGCATCAACGGCGGCGAAGCGATCATCCTGGTGCTCCTGGTCCTGTTCATCATCGGGCCGGAGCGTCTTCCCGAGTACGCCGAGAAGCTCAAGGACCTCGTCAAGTCCGCCAAGCGCTACGCGACCGGCGCCACCGCGGAGCTGAAGGAGACCCTCGGTCCGGAGCTGGCCGACGTCGACTGGCGCAAGCTCGACCCCCGCCAGTACGATCCCCGCACCATCGTGCGCCAGGCCCTGCTCGAGGACGACGACGAGCCGCCGCCGCCCCCGCGCCCGACGCCACTGGTCCGGCTCGCCCCGGGCGAGCGCGCCCCCTTCGACCCCGAGGCCACCTGAGGCGGGGCCACCGGACGCGGGACCACCCGCTGCGGGACCACCTGGGGCCCGGCGCCGGTCCTCAGCGCGGGCCGAGGCCCAGCGGCCGTCCGGCGAGCCCGAGCGGGCGGGAGCCCAGGGCGTCGGCGACCGAGCGCAGCGCCGTCGCGGCGGGGGAGTCCGGCGCGGTCCACACGACGGGCCGGCCCGTGTCCCCGCCCTCGCGCAGCGCGACGTCGAGGGGCACGGCTCCGAGCAGCGGCACGTCGTAGCCCAGCCGCCGGGTCAGGGACTCCGCGATCCGGGCGCCGCCGCCGGCGCCGAAGAGCTCGAGCAGGGTGCCGTCCGGCATGGGCATGCCCGCCATGTTCTCGACCACCCCCGCCACCCTCTGGCCCGTCTGCACGGCCAGCGCGCCCGAGCGCTCGGCGATCTCCACGGCCGCCTGCTGGGGGGTGGAGACCACGAGCACCTCCGCGGAGGGCAACAGCTGGGCCACGGAGATCGCGACGTCCCCGGTCCCCGGCGGGAGGTCCAGGAAGAGGTGGTCCAGGTCGCCGAAGTGGACGTCGGTCAGGAACTGCTCGACGGCGCGGTGCAGCATCGGCCCGCGCCAGGCCACGGGCTGGTCCGGGTCCACGAACATGCCGATCGAGATGACCTTGAGCACGCCGGCGCGGCCGGTGTCCTCGCGCGCGTGCTCGGGGACGTCCACGACCGGGGGCAGGATCATGTCCCCCACCTGAGTGGGCCCCCGGTCGATGCCCAGCAGCCCGGGCACCGAGAAGCCGTGCACGTCCGCGTCCACGATGCCCACGGAGCGGCCCCGGGCGGCCAGCGCCGCGGCGAGGTTCACCGTGACGGTGGACTTGCCGACGCCTCCCTTTCCGCTCGTCACGGCGTGCACGCGGGTCAGCGAGCCAGGGTCGTTGAACGGCACGGTGCGGGTGTGCCCCACCCGCGCCTTGAGGGCCGTGCGCTGCTCCGCCGTCATGACGCCCACCTCCACGGCCACGGAGCGCACGCCGTCCACGGTGGTCACGGCCTCGTGGACGTCGCGCTCGATGGTCGAGCGCAGAGGGCACCCGCTGATGGTCAGGAGCACGTGCACGGCGGCGTGCCCGGAGTCGTCGAGCACGGCCGAGCGGATCATGCCGAGCTCGGTCACGGGCCGGCGCAGCTCCGGGTCGAGCACGCGGTCGAGCGCGGCGCGCAGCGCCGGGTGGACGTCCTCGGAGGCCAGGACGTCGTCGGGACGGGGGTCAGACACGGGGGATACCTCTGGTCTCGGGTGCGGTGGTGCGGTCGGAGGACCTGGCCCTCCGGCGGGGGGTCCTGCGCGGTGGCGGACCGGTCTCGGCCGGGTCCGTGCCCTCGTCCTGGGCCTCCACGATCTCCTCGAGCACCGAGCGCAGCTCGGAGCGCACGAAGTCGCGGGTGGCCACCTCACGCAGGGCGATCCGCAGCGAGGCGATCTCCCGGGTGAGGTACTCGGTGTCCGCCAGGTTCTGCTGGGCGCGGCGGCGGTCCTCGTCCTGGGTCACGCGGTCCCGGTCGTCCTGCCGGTTCTGCGCGAGCAGCAGCAGGGGTGCCGCGTAGGAGGCCTGCAGGGAGAGCATGAGCGTGAGCAGGGTGAAGTTCAGGGCCTTGGAGTCGAACTGGAGCGCCTCCGGCGCCAGGCTGTTCCAGCCCAGCCACACCGCCACGAACACGGTCATCCAGAACAGGAACTGCGGAGTGCCCATGAACCGGGCGAAGCCCTCCGTCCAGTTGCCGAACGCGTCCGGGTTGGGCCGGAGGCGGTCCAGCAGCCCGGGACGGTGCTCGCGGGGCTGGTCGAGGGTGTTGACGCGGGCTCGCCGGGTGCCGCGCTCACTCATATCTCTTGCCCACCTTCCGGATCGGGGTGCCGTCGTCGGCGGTGCGCCAGTCCTCGGGGAGCAGGGCGTCCAGGACGTCGTCGATCGTGATCGCCCCGACCACCCGGTCGTGGTCGTTGACCACCGGGATGATCGTGAGGTCGTAGGTCGCGAGCTCACGGGCCACGTCCTGCACCGAGGCCAGGTCGGACACCGGCTCCAGCGAGCGGTCGATGAGATTGCCGATGGCCTCCGGCGGAGCGTACCGCAGCAGCTTCTGCGTGTGCACCATGCCCAGGTACTTCCCCGTGGGCGTCTCCAGCGGCGGGCGCGAGACGATCACGGCCGCGGCGACCGCGGGGCTGAGCTCCTCCTGCCGGATGTGCGCGAGCGCCTCGGCCACCGTGGCCTCCGGCGGCAGGATGATGGGCACCGGGGTCATGAGCGAGCCGGCCGTGCCCTCCTCGTACTCCAGGAGCCGGCGGACGTCCTCGGCGTCGCCGGGGCGCATCAGCTCGAGCAGCTCCTCGGCCTCGGCGTCGGGCAGCTCGTTGAGCAGGTCCGCCGCGTCGTCGGGCTCCATCTCCTCGAGGACGGTGGCCGCGCGCTCGCGCTCGAGGCTGGTCAGGATGTAGACCTGGTCCTCCTCCGGCAGCTCCTGCAGGACGTCGGCGAGCCGGTCGTCCTGCAGCTCGTGGGCGATCTCGAGCATGCGCTTGGCGGACATGTCGTGGATCTCGTCGGCGAGGTCGGCGGGCTGCTCCTCCTCGTGGGAGGCGACCCACTGCGTGGCCGGCTGGAGGCCCGCGGCGGAGGGCGCGCCGGCGTCCTCCCAGTCCACGATCAGCGTCTCGTTGCGCCGGCGCATGAGCCCCCCGCCGGCGCCGGTGCGCCGCACGAAGAGCTGGGTGATCAGCCAGTCGCCGGTGTTGCGCTTGCGCTCCATGGCCATGTCCTCGACGGTGGCCGAGCCGGAGCCGTCGCGGAGATGCACGGTGCGGTCGAGCAGCTCCGCGACGACGAGGGTCTCGGCGCCGCGCTGCTCGAACCGGCGCAGGTTGACCAGGCCCGTGCTGATGATCTTCTCCGCGTCGATGCTCGTCACCCGGGTCATGGGCACGAACACGCGCTTCTTGCCGAGCACCTCGACCACGAGGCCCACCACGAGGGGGCGCTGGGACGGGCTGCCGTGCCGGGCGCTGCCGCGCATGAGCACGACGACGTCGCGCAGCCGGCCGAGACGGTCCCCCAGGGGGTCGAACACGTCGAGGCCGATCAGGCGCGCGATGAAGATCTTGTCGATGTTGCTGCTCACCGTACAAGACTACCCACCGGCTCCCCGCGGGGACGGGGCCCGTGGCCGGGGAGCGGGCGCGGGATGGGGGAGAATGGGACCATGAGCTCGCCACGGTCCCTGCCCTCTGCCAGTCCCGCCGTCCGCGGCCTGCCCCGCGGGGAGGTGATCGGGCGCTACGCCACCTACGCCGACGCGCAGAAGGCGGTCGACCACCTCGCGGACGAGCAGTTCGAGGTGGACCGGATCGCCATCGTGGGCAACGACCTGAAGTCCGTGGAGCAGGTCACCGGCCGGCTCAGCTACCCGAAGGTCGCCGGCCAGGGCGCTCTCAACGGCATGGTCTTCGGGGCGTTCCTGGGGATGATCCTGTCCCTGCTGGGCGGCGGGGAGTGGGTCTCCTCGTTGCTGGTCTCGGTGCTGCTGGGCGGGGCCTTCTGGATGCTGCTGGCCACCGTCACCTACGCGATGCAGCGGGGCAAGCGCGACTTCACCTCCACGAACCAGATCGTCGCCACCTCCTACGACGTGGTCGCCGCGCCCGAGGTCGCCCACCGCGCCCGGCAGGTCCTCCAGGGCCTGCACGGGCTGCGCAGCCTCCCCGTGCCGGGCCGTCCCACCGGCCCGGTCCCGGGGCCCCCGGCCCAAGGCCCCCCGCACCCCGGCCGTCCCGGCCCGTGGCAGGGGTCCGCACCCGGCGGCCCGTCCGGCCAGGAGCCTCCCCGGTACGGTGCGCCGGCCCCCGGGCCGGGCGGTCCGGCCGGCGGCCCGTCGGGCCAGGAGCCGCCGCAGCACGGTGTGCCGCAGGCTCCGCCGGAGGAGTCCCCGGCGACGCGCTCGGCGCTCTTCGAGGACCTGCCCGACGGCAGGCCCCAGTACGGCATCCGGGTGCCCGGCGGGCAGGTTCCCGGCGGGGACCTGCCCGGAGGGGAGCGGCCCGGAGGGGAGCGGCCCGAGGGCGGGGAACCCCGGGGCGAGCGGTCCGGGGACGAGCGGCCGGACCGCCGCCGCTCCCGGCGCTCCGCCGGCCACGAGAGCGGGCCGGACCGCGGGAACGGCCCGGAGGGCGGCTCCCGCTGACCGCCGGCCCCGGGGCGCGGAACCCCCGGGGGCGGAGTTCGGGGCCCCGCCCCCGCGGTCGCGGTGCTCCCGGCCCCGACACCGCGGACCTCCCGCGCGCGGATCTGCGCGCCCGGGGCGCGGTGGCGCGCGGATGGCGCGGCCGGGGCTCAGCTGGGGGCGACGCCCTCCCGGGCGTGCCAGAGACCGGTCATCCACGCCTCGACCTCGTCGGGGGTGCGGGGCAGCCCGGAGGACAGGTTGACGTTGCCCTCCTCCGTGATGAGGACGTCGTCCTCGATCCGTACGCCGATCCCGCGGTACTCCTCGGGGACGGCGAGATCCTCCGCCTTGAAGTACAGGCCGGGCTCGATGGTGAACACCATGCCGGGCTCGATGACCCCGTCCACGTACAGTTCGCGCTTGGCCTGGGCGCAGTCGTGCACGTCCAGGCCCAGGTGGTGGCTGGTGCCGTGCGGCATCCAGCGCCGGTGGTGCTGCCCCTCCGCGGAGAGCGAGACCTCGGCCGGCACGGGCAGCAGCCCCCAGCTCTCCAGCCGGCGGGCCAGCACCTCCATCGCCGCGGCGTGCACGTCCCGGAAGCGGTTGCCGGGCACGGCGGCGTCGAAGGCGGCGTCGGCGGCGTCCAGGACGGCCTCGTAGATCCTGCGCTGGACCTCCGTGTAGCGACCGTTGACGGGCAGCGTGCGGGTGATGTCAGCGGTGTACAGGGAGTCGGCCTCGACCCCGGCGTCCACGAGGATCAGCTCGCCGGGGATCACGCGTCCGGTGTTGCGGATCCAGTGCAGGACCGTGGCGTTGTTGCCGCAGGCCGCGATGGTGTCGTAGCCGAGGTCGTTGCCGTCCGTGCGGGCACGGGCGAAGAAGGCGCCCTCGACCATCCGCTCCCCGCGGTGGCGGTGTCCGGCGGCGGCCGGGAGCACGTGCACGATGTCGGTGAACCCGGCGATGGTCGCCTCCACGGCGTGGCGCAGCTGCTCCACCTCGTGGGCGTCCTTGACCAGCCGCACCTCGGCGAGCGCCTCGGCGAGCCCGCCGTCGAGGGCGTCCGAGGCCTCGAGGTCCACGCCGGTGTTGATCCGCGACGTGTCGACCAGCGCCTCGACGTCGAGGTCGACCCCGCGCACGAGACGGACCCGCAGCCCGCCCAGGGCCGTGGGGCCGGCGTTCTTCGTGATCGCGTCCTCGAGGGCGCCCAGGTCCCGGGTGCGCAGCCCGTAGGCCGTGCCGAGCTCCTCGAGGGTCGGACGGGGCCCGACCCAGAACTCCCCGTTCTTCGTGTCGGCGTAGAACTCCCGGGTCTCCCGACCGGCCATCGGGTGGAAGTACAGGGTGGCCTCGTGGTGGCCGCCGTCGTCGCCCTGTCCCTCCTCGACGGGCTCGAGCACCAGGACCGCGTCGGGCTCGTGGTCGACGCCCAGACCGGTCAGGTGCGCGAAGGCGGAGTGGGGGCGGAAGCGGTAGTCGGTGTCGTTGGACCGCACCTTCGGCGGCCCCGCGGGCAGGACGAGGCGCTCGCCGGGGAACCGTTCGGAGATCCGCTTCCGGCGCTGGGCCGCGAAGTCCGCCACCGGCACACGCTCCGCCTCCGGAGTCTCCGGTCGCGCCCACTGCGCGGCCATGAACTGCTGGAAGGCGGGGGAGTCGGAGCGCTGCGAGCGGTTCTCCACGCGTTCCTCGAGCGGCTGGCCGGCGTCCTGGGGTGTGCTGCTGTGCTCGGTCATGGTTCCTTTCCTGGTGTTCTCGTGCCGTCCGTCTCATCGTGCCACGGGAGCCTGCCGGCCGCCCCGGTCCGGACCGGTATCGTGGAGGGGTGAAGATCGACCTGCACACCCACTCGGCCGACTCCGACGGCACGGAGAGCCCGGCCGACGTCGCGCGTGCGGTGCACGCGGCCGGACTCGACGTCTTCGCCCTCACCGACCACGACACGACGTCAGGGTGGCGGGCCGCGGGGGACGCCGCGGTCTCCCTCGGGGTCGCCTTCGTGCCGGGCATGGAGATCTCCTGCACCACCGAGGACGGGATCTCGGTGCACCTGCTGAGCTATCTCCACGACCCCGACGAGCCGGCCCTGCGCGCCGAGATCGAGGCCTCGCGGTGCTCGCGGCTCACCAGGGCGGAGCGCATGGTGGAGCTGCTGTCCGAGGACTACCCCATCGACTGGGACGTGGTCCGGGACCACGTCCGGGGGGACGCGACCGTGGGCCGTCCGCACATCGCCGACGCCCTCGTCAGCGCCGGGATCGTCGGGGACCGCACCGAGGCCTTCACCTCGGTGCTGCACAGCCGCTCCCGCTACTACGTGCCCCACTACGCCCCGGACCCCGTGCTCGCGGTGCGCCTGGTGCGCGCCGCGGGGGGCGTGCCCGTGTTCGCGCACCCGCTCGCCGCGGCCCGCGGCCGCGTGGTCGGCCCCGAGGTCTTCGAGGCCATGATCGACGCCGGCCTGGCGGGGCTCGAGGTCGCCCACCGGGACAACCCCGACGACGCCCGGGCCCGTCTCGTGCGCATGGCCTCCGAGCACGACCTCCTCGTCACCGGCTCGAGCGACTACCACGGGACCGGAAAGCCCAACCGGCTGGGGGAGAACCTGACGTCCGTGCAGTCCCTCGTGCGGATCGAGGAGCAGGCGACGTCCTCCACGACGGTCCGCCACCCCTGAGCCGCCGGCCCGGGCACGGGTGAGATCCCTCACCCGCCCGTCCACGCTCTGCCTATCGATCACGCGCTTTGTGCAGGATTCTCCGCTGGGTTCGCTCGGTGGTGCTGGAAAGCGCTGTGCTACGGTCGATGAGGCTCCCTTGCGTGACACGTCAATGCTCGCGTGTCCCGCCCTGCGGCCGCTCCCTCCCACCTCGCGGTGAGCGCCCCCGTGCGCCCCTCCGCCCGACGAAAGGACCCGCATGCCGCCTGCCGACCCGGCAACACCCTTCGGCCTGTTCATCACCCTCGGTCTCCTCGTGCTCTTCTACGGGGGGACCTTTCTCATGTCCGCCCGCATCGGTCACAGGCAGGAGAACGCCGACAGCTACATGAACGCCGGACACGGCGTCGGGTTCGGCATCTCCGCGGCGTCGATGACCGCGACGTGGATCTGGGCGTCCTCGATGTACGCCTCCGTGACGTCCGGCTACACCTACGGGATCTCGGGGCCGATCCACTACGGCCTCTGGGGCGCGCTGATGATCCTGTTCATCTACCCGTTCGGCCGCCGGATCCGGAAGGTCGCTCCCCGGGCCCACACCCTCGCCGAGGTCATGCACGCCCGGCACGGGCGGTCGAGCCAGCTCATGCTGGCCGGCTCCAACGTGGTGGGCAGCGTCATCAGCCTCATGTCCAACCTCATCGCCGGCGGGGCGCTCATCTCGATGCTCTCGCCCTTCGGCTTCGTCCAGGGCGTGCTCTGCATCGCCGCCGGCGTGCTGCTCTACACCCTGTGGTCCGGGTTCCGCGCCTCCGTGCTCACGGACTTCGCCCAGGTGGTCGCCATGCTGGGCGCCGTGGTGCTCATCCTCCCGGCCCTCTTCTTCTCCCTGGGCGGTCCGGCGCTGTTCGCCGAGGGCGCGCGGAACCTCACCCCGCAGCAGGGCGACTTCTTCTCCTCGGAGGCCTTCCTCAACCAGGGCGCCCCCTACATCGCCGCGGTCCTCGCCTACGCCATCGGCAACCAGACCATCGCGCAGCGTCTCTTCGCGGTGCGCGAGGACCTCATCAAGCCCACGTTCATCACCGCCACGGTCGGCTACGGCGCCACGATCATCGGCATCGGCATGATCGGCGTCCTCGCCCTCTACGCGGGGATCGAGCCGGCCGGGGGAGACCCCAACAACCTCCTGCCGCAGATCGCCGCGGGACACCTGCCCGGCGTGCTGCTGGCGGTGTTCTTCGTCATGATCATCGGGTCGCTGTCCTCCACGGCGGACTCCGACCTCTCCGCGCTGTCCTCCATCGCGATGGCGGACGTGTACGGGCGGGGCGTGCGCCGGTCGGGCCGGGCGGCCGACCCCCGGACGATGCTGCTCGTGGGGCGGCTCACCATGGTCCTGGCCACGGCGACCGCCGTGGTCCTCGCGAGCCTCCAGCTGAGCATCCTCGACCTGCTCGTCTTCGTGGGAGCGCTGTGGGGCGCCCTGGTCTTCCCGGTGATCGCCAGCTTCTACTGGGTCAAGGTCACCAACGCGGCGTTCACCGTCTCCGTGCTCGCGGCGCTCGCCGCGTTCCTGCCCGTGCGCTTCGGCGCCGTTCCCGACACCGGACCGCTGCCGCTGCTCGCCGAGCTCCTCGCGGTCCTCGGCGTGGGCGTGGTGCTCGGGCTCATGGTCTTCGGCTTCGCCGGGACCCGCCCCGCCCTGGTCGTCGGGGCCCTGTCCGCCCTCGCCGCCGCACCGTTCGTCCTCGGCTTCCTCCGCGACTACGAGGCCCTCACCGGCTCGCTGGTCGCCTACGCGGTCAGCACCGTGGTGTGCTGGGCGATGTCCGTGCGCAGCACCACGGACTTCGACTTCGCCGAGATCCGCCGGCGCACCGGCGACTTCACCGCGGAGACCGGCCCGGAGCCGGACCCGGTGCGGGACGACCTCGCCCGCGCCGCCGGCCGCGACGAGCGCTGACCGACCACCGACGACGCACTCGAAAGGATTCCCGTGACCCCGATCCTCCTGACGATCTACGTCCTGCTCTGGCCCGTCCTCGTGGCCGGAACCTTGGCCGTCATCACCCGCGCCTTCCTCCGGGACGGCGCCCAGGCCAGGCGGGAGGGCCGCGAGCTCGTCTGAGCGGCCGCCCACCCCAGTCCGTCACGACCGGCGTCACGACCGACGCAACGACGGACGCCACGCAGGGAACCCGGACCGCGGCGGTCCGGGTTCCCGTCGTCGGCGGTGCGGCTCAACAGCGCACGACGGCGTGCGGCAGACGGGCCCGCATCACCTCGACGGCCTCGGGATTGCTGTCCACGCACACGAAGCGGCGGCCCAGCTGGTGGGCGGCCGCCCCGAGCGTGCCCGAGCCGGCGAAGAAGTCGAGCACCCAGTCCCCGCGGGCCGAGCTGGCCGCGACCATGCGCCGCACGAGGCCCACCGGCTTCTGGGTGGGGTATCCCGTCTTCTCCCGGCCCGTGGGGGAGACGATGGTGTGCCACCACACGTCCGTGGGCAGCTTGCCGAGCTCCGCCTTCTCGGGCGTCACGAGTCCCGGGGCCATGTACGGCTCCCGGTCCACCTCGGCGCTGTCGAACAGGTACCGGGCCGGGTCCTTGACGTAGACCAGGACGTTGTCGTGCTTCGCGGGCCACCGGCGCCGGGATCGCCCGCCGTAGTCGTAGGCCCAGATGATCTCGTTGAGGAAGCACTCCCGGCCGAAGATGACGTCCAGCATGACCTTCGCGTAGTGCACCTCCCGGTAGTCCAGGTGCAGGTACAGGGTCCCGTCGTCGGCCAGCACCCGCCAGGCCTCGCGCAGCCGGGGTTCCAGGAACCCCCAGTAGTCGCCGAACGCGTCGTCGTAGCTGCGCAGCGCGCCCAGCACCGTCCGGTATGACCGGCCCGCGAACCCGGTCCGCCCGCCCTCGCCCGGCGCGGCCGGGGTGACGGATGACTCCCGGCGCCGCTGCGTGCGCCCGGTGTTGAACGGGGGGTCCACGTAGACCATGCGGAAGGCGCCGTCGGGCAGCCGCCGGAGGAGCTCCAGGTTCTCCCCCGCGACCACCGCGTCGGCTCCCTCCGGGTCGAACGCGAAGGGCTTCACTCGGCGGCGGAGCCGCTCTGCGCCTGCCGTGCCTCGCCGCCCTTGCCGCCTCGACGGCGCCGGCGACGACGGGTCGTGCCCTCCTCGGTGCGCTCGACCGAGGTCTCCCGGGCCTTCTCGCGCGGCCGCTCCCGGTCCTCCTCGCGCGGCGCGGGATCCTTGCGGGCCTCCCCGCGCCCCTCGCGGCGGCCCTCACGGGAGCCACCGCGGGACTCGCCGCGCTCACGGGACCGGCCGCCGCCGCGCGGGCCGCTCCTGCGCCCGCCCGGCTCGCCGAGGTCCTCGAGGACCTCGGCGTCGAGCCCCGCGTGGGTGCGCTTGGCGCGGGGCAGGCGGCCCTTGGTGCCGCGGGGGATGCCGAGGTCCTCGTAGAGGTGCTCGGAGGAGGAGTAGGTCTCCCGCGGCTCGGGGATCCCCAGCTCGAGCGCCTTGTCGATGAGCCGCCAGCGCGGGACGTCGTCCCAGTCCACGAAGGTCACGGCCGTGCCCTTGTTGCCGGCCCGGCCCGTGCGTCCCGTGCGGTGCAGGTAGGTCTTCTCGTCCTCCGGGCACTGGAAGTTGATGACGTGGGTGACGTCCTCGACGTCGATCCCGCGTGCGGCGACGTCCGTGGCCACCAGCACGTCGACCTTGTTGTGGCGGAACGCGCGCAGGGCCTGCTCGCGCGCGCCCTGGCCGAGGTCGCCGTGCAGGGGCGCGGCCGCGAAGCCGCGGCCGATGAGCTCGTCGGCGAGCTTGGCGGCGGCCCGCTTGGTCTTGGTGAACACGATCGTGCGCCCCCGGCCCTCGGCCTGGAGGATCCGCGCCACGACCTCGTCCTTGTCGAGGTGGTGAGCGCGGTAGACGACCTGGCGGATGTCCTTCTTGGTGGCCCCCTCGTCCGGCGCGGCGGCCCGGATGTGCATGGGCTTGGTCATGTACCGCCGGGCCATGGACACCACGGGGCCGGGCATCGTGGCGGAGAACAGCATGGTCTGGCGGACCTCCGGCACGGCGGCGAGGAGCTTCTCGACGTCGGGCAGGAACCCGAGGTCGAGCATCTCGTCGGCCTCGTCCAGGACCACCGCGCGCACCGCCGAGAGGTCCAGGTGGCGCTGCCGGTTGAGGTCGATGAGCCGCCCGGGCGTGCCGACGACGACCTCGACGCCACGCTGCAGCTCCTCGATCTGGGGCTCGTAGGCGCGCCCGCCGTAGATCGTGGCCACGCGGGCGTCGCGGGTGCGCGCCGCGGTGGTCAGGTCCTGACCGACCTGGACGGCCAGCTCGCGGGTGGGCACCACGATCAGCGCCTGCGGGGCCCCCGGCCGCTTCAGCCGGTCCCACCCGGCGTCGCCGCGGCCCACGACGCGCTGGATCACGGGGATGCCGAAGCCCAGGGTCTTGCCGGTGCCGGTCTTGGCCTGGCCGATGATGTCCTGGCCGGACAGGGCCACGGGCAGGGTCATGGCCTGAATGGGGAAGGGGTGGACGATGCCCTCGGCGGCGAGGGAGTCCACGATGTCCTGGCGCACGCCGAAGTCGGCGAAGCCCTCGGGCAGCGGCTCGGGGTGCTCGGAGGTCTCCACGACCAGTTCGGGGGTCTCGTCCAGGGGTGCGGCGTCGGTGATGTGCTCGGTGATGTGCTCGGTCACGGTCGGTTCCTTCGATCGGGCACGTCCGCTCCGGGAGGGGCCTGGGGCCGGCCTCCGGGGCCGGGTGTCGGCGCAGGGGCGTGCGGTGGGTGGAAGCCGATCGTGGGCGTGCGCCGCCCCCGCCGGGCGCGCCACGGGATCGTGGTGCCCGGATCCGGTCCCGGGGAGGCCGCCGTGCGGGGCGCTGCCGCCGGGAGCGGGGGCGGGAAGGTGTCTGTCGTTCGTCGTGACGACCGGTCATCCAGTGCGCTTAACAGTGTAGCCCGACGACCGCGCACGCTCCGTGCGGTCGCCGGGCCGGGCCCGCCGGGCCGGCGGGCAGGGGGGGGTCAGTCGTCCTTCGTGAAGGGCATGAAGCCCACGGGCCGCTTCTGCTCGGCGCCCACGGCGGCGTAGCCGATCACGCCGGCGGGGACGACGGTGACGTTGCCCTTGGTGTCCGTGAGGGTCAGCGGCGACCCGGAGGAGACGGCCGCGGTGATCTGGTCCACGGCCTCCTGCGCCTCGAGCGCGGAGTCGACGACGATCTCGCGGGCGACGTGCAGGACGCCGATCTTGATTTCCATGGTTCCTCCTCGTGGTGCGTCCCGGCCAGTCTAGGGAGCGGCCTACTCCCAGTCCTCGTCGATCACCGAGATTCCGCCCCAAGCTAAACGGAAGATCTGCCGCTGGGCCTCCGCCCGCCCGCCCGTTGCCGGGTTGCGGATCCAGTGCATCGCCGCGGTCTGCGCCATGCCTGTCAGGGAGCGGGACACGAGCACCGCGTGGGGGTGGCTCAGCCCCGCGTTGGGGCCGAGCACACGGGCGATCGCCTCCGCGACGGCCAGGTGGAAGTTCTCGAAGCGCTCCGAGACCTCGGGGTCCGCGAGCAGGTCCGACTCGAAGACCAGCCGGTGGGCCTCCGGATTGGCCTCCACGAAGCCGAAGTAGACGTCCAGCATGGACTCCACGCGGCGGCGGTTGACCTCGCTGGCCCGCAGCGCCGCCACGAGACCCGTGGAGAGCTCGTGCAGGTAGAAGTCCACGAGGGCGAGGTAGAGCTCGCGCTTGCCGGGGAAGTGCTGGTAGAGCACCGGCTTGCTCACCTGGGCGGCGTCGGCGATGTCGTCCATCGAGGAGCCGTGGTAGCCGTTGCAGGAGAACACGGACAGCGCCGTCTCCAGCAGCTGACGGCGGCGGGCCTCCCGCGGCAGGCGCGCCGGGCGACCCCTCCTGCTCTCGTTCATGTGCCGTTCCTCCTCCGGCGGGCCGCAGGAGCGGCCGCGCGCATGGTGTCCTACCCGGCGGCCTGCGGGCGGTCGGTGACCTCCGGGGCAACGGCGGGGGGCGCGGGCTCCTCGGCCCGGGAGGCGGGCACGTCGATCCCGTACAGCGCGGCCAGGCCGGTGATGTACTCGTCCTGGCGGCCCTGCGCCGCGAGCTCGCGGGCGCGCACGGTCGGAGTGTGCAGCAGGGAGCGCACCATGCGGCGCATCGCCAGCTCGATCTGCTCCCTGGCGGCCGTGCACCCGTGGTGGGAGGTGACCTTCGCGAGCTCGGCGTCGAGGACGGCCATGGTGTGCTTGCGCAGGGCCACGATCGCGGCGTCCATGTCCCGGGCGTCCTGGTGGGCCGCGAACTCCTGGGCCGCGCGCTCCACGATCCCGGAGGCCGCCTCGACGGACTCCTTGGTCTCGTCGGGGGCGGCGACACGCACCGACTCCAGCGAGATGAGCTCCACGCCCGGCAGGTCGGCGACGGCGGGGTCGAAGTCGCGGGTCAGTGCGAGGTCCACGACGGTGCGCGGCCCGGCCGGGAACGCGTCGGCCCCCATGGGCGCCGAGCCGCCGCTGCACCCGATCACGACGTCCGCCCGTTCGAGGGCCTCCCTGAGCTGCCCGGACCCGACCGGCGTGCCTCCGCGGTTCTCGGTGAACTGCTCCGCCCGCCCGGAGGACGAGTACACCTCGATGTCGGCGCAGCCGCGGTCACGCAGGGCGGCCATGGTGGCCCCCGCGTAGGCCCCGGTGCCGAAGACGAGGGCCCGGCGGGACGCCCAGGTGCCGGCCGAGAGGTCGTCGGCCAGGTCCAGGGCCACGGAGACGATCGATCGGCCGCGCTCGCCGAGCGCGGTCTGGGCGCCCACCCGCCGGGCGGTGCGGGCCGCCGCCTCGAACAGGCGCACCAGGTCGCCGGAGACGGTCCCGTTGTGCCGGGCCTCGTTCAGGGCGCGGCGGACCTGGCCGGTGATCTCGCGCTCGCCCACCACGGCGGACTCCAGGCCGGAGACCACGGTGAACAGGTGGCGGGCGGCGGCCGAGTCGGTGAAGGCCCGCAGCGAGTCCGCCACGTGGTCGGGGTCGAGGCCGGAGCGGGCGCCGATCTGCTCGGACATCTCCGCGAGCACCTCGTCCAGCGCGGCCTCCGGTGACGTGCCCGGGGCCGGGGCCAGCTCGCCGTAGAGCTCCATCCGGTTGCAGGTGGACAGCGTCACCGCGCCGCGGAGCCGCCCGTCGCGGACCAGCTCCTCGGACAGGCCGAGCGCACCGGTGCTCAGACGTGCAACGGTGTTGAGATCGACGTTCTGGTGCGAGGCGACGAGTGCGAAGAGGACCACAGTCCACTCATACTAGACGCTCGCCGCACATCCGCGACCCGGCGACACCCGAGACGGAGGTCACGCCGGTCCCGGTGACGCTGCGTCAGTAAACGACGCCGGACTTCCTTGGCACAATGGGGTCATTATGGCTACCACCCCTCAGACGGCGAGCACGCCCGACATGTCGACCGCAGCCGAGCCCGGCCCGTCCCGGGGCGGCTCCGAACCCGCGGCGGCCCTCGACCGTCTGACCGGATCGCTGGCCGCGCTGCCGCCGGAGCATCCGCTGCGCTCGTCCGGGACGGCCGACTCGCCGCTGCTGCGCGCCCTCACCGGCCGCGTCCCCGGCCGGCGCCCCGTGTGGTTCATGCGGCAGGCCGGACGGTCGCTGCCGGAGTACCGCGCGCTGCGCGAGGGCACGGCCATGCTCGACGCGTGCCTGGACCCGGCGACGGCCGCCGAGATCACCCTCCAGCCGGTGCGCCGGCACGACGTCGACGCCGCCATCTTCTTCTCCGACATCGTCGTGCCCATGCGCGTGGCCGGCGTGGACGTCGACATCGTCCCCGGCCGCGGGCCCGTGCTCGAGCGCCCGGTGCGCTCCGCGGCGGACGTCGCGGCCCTGCCGGAGCTGCCCGACGCGGCGCTCGACCCCGTCCGTGAGGCCGTGGCCCGCACGGTAGCCGAGCTGGGCGCGACCCCGCTGATCGGCTTCGCCGGCGCGCCGTTCACCGTGGCCGCCTACATGGTGGAGGGCGGCCCGTCCCGGGACCACCTGCTCCCGCGCACGATGATGCACGCCGACCCCGGCGCGTGGCGGGCACTGGCCCAGTGGGCGGCCCGGACCTCCGGGGCGTTCCTGCGCGCCCAGGTCGAGGCCGGCGCCTCGGCCGTGCAGCTCTTCGACTCGTGGGCCGGCTCCCTGTCGCTGGCCGACTACCGCGCCCACGTCCTGGAGCACTCCGCGGCGGCGCTGGGGTCCGTCGCCGACCTCCCGGTGCCGCGCATCCACTTCGGCACGGGAACCGGCGAGCTGCTCGAGGCGATGCGCGACGCCGGCGCGGACGCCGTCGGCGTCGACTACCGCATCCCCCTCGAGGAGGCGAACCGCCGGCTCGGGGGCCGCACCGTTCTGCAGGGCAACATCGATCCCGCGCTGCTGGCCGCCCCGTGGGAGGTCCTCGCCGAGCACGTCCGTGCCGTGCTGCGCGGCGGCGACCACGCCCCCGGCCACGTGGTCAACCTCGGCCACGGCGTGCCTCCGGGGACCGACCCCCAGGTGCTGACGGACCTCGTGGGCCTCGTCCACGACGCGCAGCCGGCGCGGCCCGGGCGCGGGGACCTGCCGTGAGCGGGGCCCGTCGCGCACCCCGCACGGCCCTCGTCGTGGGTGGAGGGATCTCCGGGCTCGTCGCGGCCCGCGACCTCGCCGCCCGCGGGCTGCGCGTGACCCTGGTCGAGGCCGCGGACCACCTCGGCGGCGCGGTCGGCGCCCACGAGGTGGCCGGTCTCGTCCTGGACTCGGGCGCCGAGTCCTTCGCCACCCGGTCCCCGGCCGTCCCCGACCTGCTGGCGGAGCTGGGTCTGGCCGGCCGCGTGGTCCACCCCAACCGGACCGGCTCGTGGCTCTACCTGCCCGAGGGCGCCGTCCCGGCCCCCAGCTCCGGGGTCCTGGGCATCCCCGCGGACCCCACCGCGCCCCGGCTGCGGGCGGCCCTGGGCCGTGCCGGCGTGCTGCGGGCATCGCTGGACCGCCGGCTGCCCGCGTTCGTGGGGACCACCGAGGCCTCCCTGGGCGGGCTCGTCCGCGCCCGGATGGGCGACCGGGTGCTCGAGCGGCTCGTGGCCCCGTTCACCGCGGGCGTGCACTCCGCCCACCCCGACGACCTGGACGTCGACGCCGTGGCGCCCGGCCTCCGCCGGGCCCTGCGCGAGCACGGCTCCCTCGGCGCGGCGGCGGCCGCGCTGCGCCTCGCGTCTCCCGCCGGAGCCAACGTGGCGGGGCTGCGCGGCGGGATGAACGCGCTCTCGGAGGCCCTCGTGCACGACCTCGAGGAAGCGGGCGTGAAACTGGTCACCGACCACGACGTCATCGCCCTCGACCGCGATCCCCGCCGCGATGGCTGGATGGTGATCCAGCGCCAGCCGCGCCACGGCGACAAGACCGCCGTGGCGCGCGGCGAGCTGCTGGTGGTCGCCACCGACGGCCCGACCGCCGTCCGCCTGCTCGCCGGTCACCACGAGACCCTGCAGCGCTTCGCCCCCGAGGCCGGCCCCCAGGTCGCGCTGGCCACGCTCGTCGTCGACGAGCCCCGTCTCGACGGCGCACCCCGCGGGACCGGACTGCTCGTGAGCGAGGACGTGCGCCGGGTGCGGGCCAAGGCCCTCACGCACGCGACCGCCAAGTGGGAGTGGGTCCGCGAGGCGGCCGGTCCCGGCAGGCACGTGCTGCGGCTCTCCTACGGCCGGGCGCAGGCCGACGCCTCCGCGGTTCCCCCCGAGGTGTCCCTGCCCGACGACCAGCTCATCCGGCTGGCGCTCTCCGACGCCTCGACCCTCATGGGCGTCCCGCTCCGACCCCGCCAGCTCGTCGGCGCCGACGTCGTGCGGTGGCAGTCCGCGCTGCCCCGCGCCGGTGTCGGCCACGCCCGGCGGGTCGCCGAGTTCCGTCGGGCCGTCGCGGAGCTGCCCGACGCCCTCGCGGTCGGGGGATGGCTGGCCGGCACGGGCCTGGCCTCCGTCGTGGCCGACACCCGGTCCCAGGTCCGGGCGCGGCTCGCCGCCGCGGGCGTCCCCGAGGCGTCCGACCCGGCCCGGCCCACCCGAGCCCCTTCCAGCACCCGACGAAAGGACTGACGCCTTGTCCCACGACACCAGGCCCCACGCGCACGGCGACCGCCCCGCCACCGAACCGACCCAGGACGGTGCGACGGAGCGCCTGCACTGGGCCGTGTGGTCGGTCTTCGCCCGGCCCGAGGGCCGTGCCGAGGCACGGACGGCGGGCGACGACGCCGATGCCGCCGCGCAGTTCGACGGCGCCGTCGAGCGGCTCGAGGCCGAGGACGTGACCCTGCGGGGCGTCTACGACGTCTCGGGCATGCGCGAGGACGCCGACGTCCTCACCTGGCTGCACGGACCCGACCCGCAGGCGCTGCAGGCCGCGGTGCGCAGCCTGCGCCGCACCGAGCTGCTGGCCGGCACCCGCCAGGTGTGGAACGCGATGGGCGTGCACCGCGAGGCGGAGTTCACCGCGAACCACTCGCCGTCCTTCGCCCGGGGCGTCCCGCCGGAGCAGTGGGTGTGCGTGTACCCGTTCGTGCGCTCCTACGAGTGGTACTACATGAACGCCGAGCGGCGCAGCGAGATGCTGCGCAACCACGGCATGAAGGCCCGGGCCTTCCCGCAGGTGCTCGCCAACACGATCGCCTGCTTCGGGCTCAACGACTTCGAGTGGCTCCTCGCGCTGGAGGCCCCGCAGCTGGTCGACCTCGTGGACGTCATGCGCCACTTCCGCAACACCGAGGCGCGGCTGCACGTGCGCGAGGAGACGCCCTTCTACACGGGGCGCCGGATCGGCTCCGTCGACGTCGCGGAGGTCCTGCGGTGACGGCCGGCCAACCGCTGTCCGAGGCCCGGGCCCGAGACCCGGAGCCCTACGACGCCGTGATCCTCTCCTCCTTCGGCGGGCCCGAGGGCCAGGACGACGTCATCCCGTTCCTGCGCAACGTCACGCGCGGCCGCGGGATCCCGGACGAGCGGCTCGAGGAGGTCGCGACGCACTACCGCGCCAACGGCGGCGTGAGCCCGATCAACGCCCAGAACCGGGCCCTGCGCTCGGCGCTGGAGGCGGAGCTGCGGGCCCGCGGCCTCGACGTTCCGCTGCTGTGGGCCAACCGCAACTGGGACCCCTACGTGGCCGACGTCGTCCGGGACTGCCACGCCCGGGGCATGCGCCGGCTGCTCGTGCTCGCCACGAGCGCCTACTCCAGCTATTCCGGCTGCCGGCAGTACCGCGAGGACTACGGGGTGGCCCTCGAGCAGCTGGGTCTCACGGACGAGATGCAGGTCGACAAGATCCACCAGTACTACGACTCCGAGGGGTTCGTGCAGCCCTTCGTCGAGGGCCTCCGGGACGGCCTGTCGCAGCTGCGCGCCCGCGCCGGGGCCGGCCGGGTCGCGATCCTCTTCTCCACACACTCCATCCCCACGACCGACGCCGAGGCGTCCGGCCCGGCACGGATGGCGTTCGAGGAGGGCTCCGCATACGTGGCCCAGCACCTGGCCGTTGCCCGGACGGTGCTCGAGCGGGCGGGGGCCGAGACGCTCGGCGACCACACCTGGGAGCTCGTCTACCAGTCGCGCTCCGGGCCTCCGCAGGTGCCCTGGCTCGAGCCGGACGTCAACAACGCGATCGAGGAGCTCGCCGGCAGGGACGTCTCCGGGGTCGTCATCGTCCCCCTGGGGTTCGTCTCCGACCACATGGAGGTCAAGTGGGACCTCGACACCGAGGCCCTGCAGACCTGCGAGCGGCTGGGCCTGCCCGCCGTGCGCACGCCGACGGCCGGCACGCACCCCGCGTTCGTGGCCGCGCTGGCGGATCTCGTGGAGCAGCGGATCGCCGGTCGGGACGCCCCGCCGCGGATCTCGGCGTGCGCCGAGGGGACGTGGTTCGACGACTGTGCCCCCGACTGCTGCGTGAAGGTCCTGCGCGGGGCCTCCGGCCCGCGTCCGACGGTCGCCCAGCGGCCCGAGGGCGAACCGATCCCCGTGGGCCTCGACGGGACGGGGGAGGTGCAGTACGCATGACGACTGCCGACCGGCCGGAACTCCCGGTGCTCCGGGTGGGCACCCGCGGCTCCCGGCTCGCCCTCACCCAGACGCGCGCGGCCGCCCGGGCCGTGGCGGCCGCGGGCGGGCTCGAGCCGGAGCTCGTCACGATCCGCACCGAGGGGGACGTGCTGACCGGCCCGCTGTCCCAGATGGGGGGCACCGGCGTGTTCGCGACCGCACTGCGGTCGGCGCTGCTGGCGGGGACCGTGGACCTCGCCGTGCACTCGCTCAAGGACCTCCCCACCGCTCCCGTGCCGGGTCTCGTGGTCGCCGCGGTCCCGGAGCGGGAGGACCCGCGGGACGCGCTGTGCGCCCGGGACGGGCTGACCCTCCGCGGGCTCCCGGCGGGCGCGAAGGTGGGCACGGGCTCACCGCGCCGGGCCGCGCAGGTCCGCGCCGCGCGCCCGGACCTGGAGATCGTGGACATCCGCGGCAATGTCGGCACCCGTCTGTCCCGGGTGGCCCCCGGCGACCTCGACGCCGTGGTGCTCGCCGCCTCGGGGCTCCGGCGGCTCGGGATGGAGGAGGCCATCACCGAGCTCATCGACCCGTCCGTCATGCTGCCCGCACCCGGTCAGGGCGCGCTGGCCCTGGAGTGCCGGACCGAGGACGCCTCCGGCGGCACGCCGCTGGCCGCAGGACTCGCGGCGGTGGACCACGCCCCGACGCGGCTGTCCGTGACGGCCGAGCGGGCGCTGCTGACCCGGCTCGAGGCGGGGTGCGCCGCACCCGTGGGCACGTTCGGCCGGTTCGAGGGAGACGACCTGGTCCTCGACGTCGTCGTGGCGGACCCCGACGGCAGCGAGCTCATGCGCCGCGTCGGCCGGACGCCCCGGCCCACCGTGGACACCGCGCGGCAGCTGGGCGTCCGGCTCGCCGAGGAGCTGCTCGCCGACGGCGCCGGCCGGCTGGCCCGGCTCACGCTCTGAGCCCCGTGCCGCTCCCCACCCGGCCGTCCGGCGGCCCGGACGTCCTCCGCGGCGCCCGGGTCGTGCTGACCCGCTCGGCCGACCGCGCCGGGGATCTCGTGGCGCTGCTCCGCGCGGACGGGGCCGAGGTCCGGCTCGCCCCGCTGCTGGAGGCCACGCTGCCCGGGGACACGACCCCGCTCGCCGAGCTCCTCGACCGGGCGGCGGACCTGGGCCGAGGGGACTGGCTGGCCGTGACCTCCGTCAACTCCGTCCGGGCCCTGCGGTCGGTGTCCGGCGGAACGGCTCTCGGCGAGCGGCTCGCCGCGGCCCGCGGGGCAGGCCTCCGGGTGGCCGCGGTGGGCGACGCCACGGCCACCGCCCTCGGGGCCACCGGCCTCGTGCCGGACCTCGTCCCGGGCACCGCCCACTCGGCGGCCGGGCTGCTCGCCGACTGGCCGGACGAGCCGCACCCCGGCACGGTGCTGGTCCCGCTCTCCGCGCGGGCCCGTCCGCAGCTGGAGGAGGGGCTCCGGGCCAGGGGATACCGTGTGCTCACGGCGATCGCCTACGAGACGGTGCCCTGGCCGGCCGGGCGGCCGCTGGTCCCGGCGGACCCGCACGGTACGCGGACCCGTCAGGGGGCGGGCCCCCTCGACCGGGCCGCCCTGCTCCGGCTGCTGGCCGCGGGGGAGGCCGATGCGGTGGTGCTCACCGCCCCGTCCCACCTGTCCGAGCTCGTGGGCGAGGACCCCGCCGTCCTGGCCCGGACGGTCCTCGTGGCCATCGGCGAGCCGACCCGGCGAGCCGCGGCCGCGCTCGGCCTGCACGCCGTCGCCGCGGACCGGCCCTCGCCCTCGGACGTCCGTGACGCCCTCGTCCGCGCCCTCGGCGCGGCGGGCACGTCCCCGCCACCGGCGGCCGGTGGCGCTCCGCCGGTGACCACGACCCCGACCACGCCCCTGACCACGGCGGGCCGGCCCGCCACGGCGGCCGCGTCCGCCACGACGACTCCACCCTCCACGACGACCGAGGAGAAGACCTCCGTGAACCGCTCCGCTCCGCGCTACGACCTCGTGTCCCGGCCCCGCCGGCTGCGCACGACCCCCGCCGTCCGCCGTCTGGCGGCCCAGACCCGGGTCCACCCTTCCGACCTGATCCTGCCCGTGTTCGTCCGGGAAGGTCTCTCGCAACCCGCACCGCTCGGCTCCATGCCCGGTGTCGTCCAGCACTCGACGGACTCCCTGCGCCGTGCGGCCTCGGAGGCCGCGGCCAAGGGCCTCGGCGGCATCATGCTGTTCGGCGTGCCCGCCGAGCGGGATCCCCTGGGCCGCGGCGGCTGCGATCCCGAGGGAGTCCTCAACCGTGCGCTGCGCGCGGTCCGCGACGAGGTCGGCGACGACATCGTGGTCATGGCGGACCTGTGCCTCGACGAGTTCACGGACCACGGCCACTGCGGGGTGCTCGCGGCGGACGGCACCGTGGACAACGACGCGACCCTCGAGGTCTACGGCCGCATGGCCGTGGCCCAGGCGGAGGCGGGCGCCCACGTGCTGGGGCCCTCCGGGATGATGGACGGGCAGGTCGGCGTGATCCGCTCGGCCCTGGACGAGGCGGGTCACTCCGACGTCGCCGTCCTGGCGTACTCCGCGAAGTACTCCTCGGCCTTCTACGGGCCCTTCCGCGAGGCCGTGGACTCCCAGCTGCAGGGCGACCGGCGCACCTACCAGATGGACCCGGCCAATCGGCGGGAGGCACTGCACGAGCTGCAGCTCGACCTGGACGAGGGCGCCGACATGGTCATGGTCAAGCCCGCCATGAGCTATCTGGACATCCTCCGCGAGGTCGCCGACGTGTCCCCGGTGCCCGTCGCGGCGTACCAGATCTCCGGTGAGTACGCCATGATCGAGGCCGCCGCCGCCAACGGGTGGATCGACCGGCGGGCCGCCGTGCAGGAGTCGGTGCTGTCCATCCGCCGTGCCGGGGCCGACTCCGTGCTGACCTACTTCGCCGTCGAGCTCGCGGACTGGTTCCGCGAGGAGAACGGCCTCTCCTGATCTCCCACCGTCCCCCGAGCCGGAACCCCGGCGGAAGGAACCGAACAGAACCCATGAGCGTCTCCCAGGAACTCTTCGACCGCGCCCGCAAGGTCATGCCCGGCGGGGTGAGCTCGCCCGTGCGCGCCTTCGCGTCCGTGGGCGGCACCCCGCCGTTCATCACCGCGGCCAAGGGCCCGTACCTCACCGACGCCGACGGCCGCGAGTACGTCGACCTCGTCGGCTCGTGGGGCCCGGCCCTCATCGGGCACTCGCACCCCGTGGTGATCGAGGCCGTGCACGAGGCCGTGGAACGCGGCCTGTCCTTCGGGGCGACGACGCGCGGGGAGACCGAGCTGGCCGAGCTCGTGGTCGAGCGGATCGGTGCCATCGACGAGCTGCGCATGGTCTCGACCGGCACGGAGGCGGCCATGACCGCGATCCGCCTCGCTCGGGGCGTGACCGGCCGGGACCTGGTCGTGAAGTTCGCAGGATGCTACCACGGCCACGTGGACTCCCTCCTCTCGGAGGCCGGCTCGGGTGTCGCGACCCTCGCGCTGCCGGGCTCCGCGGGGGTCACGGCCGCCACCGCCGCCGAGACCCTGGTGCTGCCGTACAACGACCTCTCCGCCGTCGAGGAGGCCTTCGCCGCGCACCCGGGACGGATCGCCGCGGTCATCACCGAGGCCGCACCCGCGAACATGGGCGTGGTCGCTCCCGGTCCGGGGTTCAACGCCGGCCTGCGCCGGATCACCCGCGAGCACGGGGCCCTCATGATCTGCGACGAGGTGCTCACGGGCTTCCGGGTCCACGAGGCCGGCTACTGGGGTCTCACCCACGAGGCCGAGGGAGGCTGGGAACCGGACCTCTTCATGTTCGGCAAGGTCATCGGCGGCGGACTGCCCGTCGCCGGCGTGGGCGGCCGCGCCGGCGTGATGAACCACCTGGCACCGCTGGGACCCGTCTACCAGGCCGGCACCCTCTCCGGGAACCCGGTCGCCATGGCCGCGGGAGCGGCGACGCTGCGGACCGCCGACCGGATCGCCTACCGGACCGTCGACCGGCGCTCCCTGCAGCTGCGGGAGGCCGTGCGGGCCGCACTGGAGGAGGCGGGCGTCGACCACTCGATCCAGGTGGCCGGCAACCTGTTCTCCGTGGCCTTCGGGACCTCCGCGACGGGCGTGCACGACTACGCGCAGGCGAAGTCCCAGGAGACGTTCCGGTACCCGGCGTTCTTCCACGCGATGCTCGAGCAGGGCGTGTACCTGCCGCCCTCCGTCTTCGAGGCGTGGTTCCTCTCGGCCGCGCACGACGACGCCGCGATGGACCGGATCCTCGCAGCCCTCCCGGCCGCCGCGCGCGCGGCCGCCTCGGCCCGCCCGGAC
>NZ_JBISWL010000013.1:0-44319 GCF_044462265.1 Kocuria rhizosphaerae | reverse complement strand
AGCTGCGCGTCGGAGGCCCCGGCGCGCAGCAGGGACAGCAGGTCGGTCTCCTCGTGGGAGAACAGGCAGGACCGGATCCGCCCCTCGGCGGTGATCCGGGTCCGCGTGCACGCGGCGCAGAAGGGCTCGGTCACCGAGGCGATGACCCCCACCGTGCCCAGCACCGGCCCGCCGGCCGGGGGGCGCACCTCCCACAGCTCGGCCGGGGCCCCCGCCCGCTGCCCCGGGTGCGGGTCCAGCCGGAACCGCTGCGAGAGCCGGTCCCGGACCTGGGCGGCCGTGACCATCTCCTCCCGCCTCCAGCCGTGGTCGGCGTCCAGGGGCATCTGCTCGATGAACCGCAGGGCGAAGCCGCGCCGAAGCGCCCAGGCCAGCAGGTCGGCGGCCTCGTGGTCGTTGACCCCGGCCATGAGCACCGCGTTGATCTTCACCGGGGACAGCCCCGCCGCCGCGGCCGCCTCGGCCCCGGCCAGCACGTCTCCCAGCCGGTCCCGGCGGGCCAGGGCCTTGAAGGTCTCAGCGTCCAGGCTGTCCAGGGAGACGTTGATCCGGTCCAGCCCCGCCGCCGCCAGGGCCTGGGCGCGCGAGGCCAGCCCGATCGCGTTGGTCGTCATCGACACGGGCAGCCGCGGGTGGGCGGCCCGGACCGCGGCCAGGATCTCCTCCAGGTCGCCCCGCACCAGCGGTTCCCCGCCGGTCAGGCGCAGCTCGGTGACCCCCAGCTCGCCCACCCCGACCCCGACGATCCGCACGATCTCGGCGGGGCTCATCAGCTGGGCCGCCGGCAGCCAGGGCAGCCCGGCCGCGGGCATGCAGTAGGTGCAGCGCAGATTGCACTTGTCGATCACCGACAGCCGCAGATCGGTCGCCCGCCGCCCGTGCCGGTCGGCCAGCCCCGCCGAGGCCGGCGCACCGGAGGGGGCCGGACCGGCGCTGCGGACCCGCGGCAGCCCCAGGGAAACGCTCATGTCACCGCCTCGATGGTCTCGGCCGGCACGCGGGAGACCGGCGTGCCGGGGTGGTCCGTCCAGTCTAGGCGGCTGCCGTGCCCGGGCGAACGACCCGCGTCCCGCGCCCGTCATGTGGCGGGCCCGCGCCCGGCAGATGACGGGCGCGGCGCCCGTCCCGCCGCGAACCACCCGGCGCCTACGCTGGGGCCATGAGCAGGCACGCGCAGCACCCGGTCCGCGGCGTCGACGAGCACCGCCGGGCGGTGACGGAGGCCCTGTGGGACATCCGCCCGCCGGCCGAGACCGTCCCGCTGCGGGCGGCGCCCGGTCGGGTCCTGGCCGGGGAGCTGGTGGCACCGATGAGCCTGCCGCCCTTCGACAACTCCCAGATGGACGGGTTCGCGGTCCGCGCCGCCGACACCGGCCCGGCGGCGGACGTGGACGTCGAGCTCGTCGTCGACGACCCGGTCCCCGCCGGTGTCGTGCCCGGCCCGCTCGCCGGTGGGCGGGCCGCCCCCGTGATGACGGGCGCGCCCCTGCCGGCGGGCGCGGACGCGGTGGTGCCCGTGGAGGAGGCCAGGCCGAGCGGCTTCCCGCCGGCGGGCAGCACGGTCCGGATCCCGGCGGGCCAGCCGGCCGGGCGGTTCGTGCGCCGGGCGGGGGAGGACGTCCTCGCGGGGGAGACGGTCCTGGAGGCCGGGCAGCGCCTGACACCCGCGCGGATCGGACTCGCCGCGGCCCTCGGTCTCGACCGGCTGTCCGTTCGCGCCCGGCCCCGGGCCGTGGTCTACACGACCGGGGACGAGGTCGTGCCGCCGGGAACGGCGCGCGGTCCCGCCCAGGTCTACGACGCCAACGCGGCGATCCTGGCCGCCGAGCTCGCCGAGGCCGGCGTGGAGGTCGTCGCCGCCCGGCTGGTCCCCGACGACGCGCCGGCCTTCGCCGTGCGGCTGGCCGAGGACGCGGAGCTGCGCCCGGACCTCTTCGTCTCCTCGGGCGGGGTCAGCGAGGGCGCCTACGAGGTGGTCCGCCAGGTCCTGGAACCGCACGGGGAGTTCGTCCACGTCGCGATGCAGCCGGGCGGGCCGCAGGGCCTGGCCCGTGCGGGGGGCGTGCCGTTCGTGTGCCTTCCCGGCAACCCGGTCAGCACCCTCGTGTCCTTCGAGATGTTCCTGCGTCCGGCGCTGACCGAGGTCCTCGGGCACCCCGCCCCGCGGCCCCGCGCCACCGCGCCGCTGGCCGAGGCCGTGCGGCCGCTGCCCACCAGGACGCAGGTGCGCCGGGCCGTGTGGGACGGGACGACCGTGCGCCTGGTGGGCGGTCCCGGGTCCCACCTGCTCACGGCCGCCGCGCGGGCCGATGCCCTGGCGCTGCTGCCCCCGGGCGGGGAGGAGCTGCCCGCCGGGACCCCGGTCGAGCTGGTCCTGCTCGACGGAGGCCGACCCGGTGCCGCCTCCGCGGGGCCCGGGCGCGGCCGGGGGAGCGGCGGGGCTGACTAGACTGGCCTGCGCCCGCCCGGACGACCGCACAGAACAGGCTCCCATGACGTCGCTGCTCGCGCCCCTGCTCCTCGCCACCGCCGCCGTGATCCAGGCGCTGGGCCGCTACGAGTACCACCAGAACGGCATCACCGTGGTGGGCCAGATGCTCTTCCCCATCTTCTTCGCGGGGCTGGCGGTCCTCCTGGCGCGCCGTGGCGAGAAGGGCGCCTTCGGGACCGTCCATCTGGCGCTGGCCGCGGCCGGCGCCGTCCTGCTCGTGCTGACCCTGGCCGGCTGGAACGCGGTGATCCCCCAGCTCTACCCCGCCGTGTGGATCTACTACACGGCCTTCGTGCTGCTGGTGGTCGAGGCCGCCCTGCGCATCGCCGGAACCCCGAAGGGCCGGCGCGGAGGGTCCCCGGCGGAGGCCGGGGACGGCCGGCGTCTCTGAGGCCGGGAACGTCATCCGGCCCGCGGCGGCCGTCACCTCACGATGCGGTGACGATCCGGGCCCGAGGGCGTCCTTCCCGGTCGCCCTCGGCGCCGTCTCGCCGTTCGTGCTGCTCACCGGGTTCGCGGTCCGGCCGGGCAGCTTCGGCCTGCTCGTGGCCGTGGCCTTCTTCCTGGGCATCGCCGGCACGGTCTTCGCGATCGGCATCCCGTTCTGCTCGGCCTGGTACGAGTGCCGCCGCATGGGCTTCGCGACGGGCGTCTCCGGCGTCGGCACGGTCGGCACGGCCGTTTCCGCGTTCATCACCCCCGGCTGGTGGCCGGGATCGGCTACCGGGGCACGCAGGTGGCGACCGCGGTCGTGGTCGCGGTCGTGGTCGCGGTCCTGCCCCCGATCGGGCAGGTCGTCACGCTGCCGGTCAGCTGGCAACTGTGCTTCCTCTACGGCGTGGTCTCCGGGGCGTTCTCCAACTGCCTGCCGACGTACCTCGGCAACGTCTACGGGCGGTACGCCACCGCAGCCGGCACCCGCACCGCCGGTTCTGCACTCGGCGCGGTGGTCGTCCGGCCCGTCGGCGGGATCCTCGCTGACCGCTTCGGACCCCGCCCGATCACGATCACCTGCCTCGCGGGCACCGCGGTGCCCGCCGTGGTCGTCGCCTTCCAGCCGGGCCAGGAACGCGTCGACGGCGCGGCGTTCCTGGTGTTGGCGCTCTTCCTCGGACTCGGCACGGGGGGCGGCTTCGGCTGGGTGGGTCGGGCGGCGCCGGCCCGGGACGTCGGCACGGTCGGGGGATCATCGCCGCGGCCGGCGGGCTCGGGGGATGCTTCCCGGCCCTGGTCATGGGCGCGACCTACAACCCGGAGAGCAGCTCCTACGTCGTGGGGCTCAGCCTGCTCGCCGGGTTCGCCGTGGTGTCCTTCCTGCTGGCCCTGAGCGTCCGCAACGGCGGCCGGACGGACCAGCTGGCCCCCACCTGAGCGGAGGACGCCGGGCCCGTCACTCGTCGGAGGCGCGGGGCACGTCCGACAGCGGCGTCCGCCAGACCCTGGGGTCGGCCACGGGGAACCGGCGGCCGGTGACGAACTGCGGGGTGATCCGCACGAAGATCCCCTTCCGGCCCTCCTGCCACGGGAAGAGCGGGAGGGCCACGGTGTCCATCAGCTCCTGTACCTGCTGGATCCGTGCGGCCCGGCCCTTGACCACCACGCTCCACGCGCGCCCGGAGGAGTCGTCGTAGCCGTCGGTCTCCAGGGCCACCGCGACGTCGGCGAGCGCCGCGCCCAGCTTGGTGCCCTCGCCGGAGCGCAGCACCAGGGTCCCGTGGTCCACGACGTAGTTGACGGGGAAGATCTCCGGATGGTCTTCCACCCACACGGCGAGCCGGCCGACGGGGGAGTTCCCCAGCAGCTCCCAGCACTCGTTCGCGGGCAGTTCCTCCACGTGGTTGCCGTGCCCCTGCGTCATCGTGTCCTCCTCGTTCGTGTCCTGGTTCGTGTCCTGGTGCGGCTCGTGTCGTCGCTCGTGTCCCGGCACGCTGCGCCATGGTCGAGGGCTGCTCGACCCAGGCCGCCGGGGCACCGTCCTCCAGTGCGGCGAGCTCCTCCTCGATCTGCCTCCGCAGGTCGAAGGTCCCGGGGGAGGCGTCCGCGTGCAGGTACCGGACCGTGCTCTGGGAGCCGTCCTTCACCAGGTGGGAGAGCATTCCCGCCATGGGGGTGACACCGATGCCCGCGCCGGCCAGGACCAGCGGCCGGTCCGAGCACTCCAGGACGACGTCGCCGGAGGGCGACCGAGAGCGTGAGCTCGTCCCAGACCTTCTCGACGACCCGCCGGCTCCGCCAGACGGTCTCCGGGGAGAGCCGGAGCGCCTCGTGCGGACCGCGTTCCTGGGTGATTATCGCGTCGGCCATCGGCCTGTAGACCTCGTCCCACGCGGAGGCGACCTCAGGGGTCACGGCGTCGCCCGGGACGTCCACGATGGCCCACAGCAGGTCGTCGTGGACGATCCGGTACTGGTCCGGGTGCAGGCCCGGGGACACGTGATTGTGCGCAATGCGGGACAGCACGTGGTCGGGCAGCTCGGTCCGCTTGTTCACCAGGAAGCCGGCGGCCGACCCGGCCAGCGCCTGCTGCTGCCGGCCGTCGGCCTGGTTCCCGCGGTTGAAGAGACCGTCCCGCATCTCGGGGTGCTCGCCGAACATGTGCGTGTAGAACCGGCGGGCGATCTCCTGGATGTTCTCGCCCTCCACGGGCAGCGTGGCCTTGGCGACGGGGTACGAGGTGTCTGACAGCACGGAGGCTCCTTCACGAGCGCCGGCGGCGTCGGCGGCACTTCGGTCACGTGCCGCCAAGCTAGCACCGCACAGGACGCGGAACCAGGACGCGACGCGGTGCTCCGGGGCGTGGTCCAGAATGGGGGGAGAGCACCGGCCGGAGCACCCGGCCACCGGACCCGGAGGAGACCGCACCGAGATGACCGACCAGCAGCAGGGCCTGACACACGTGCGGGCGGACGGGTCCGCGCACATGGTGGACGTCTCGCAGAAGCCGGTCACCACCCGCGAGGCCACGGCCACGGCGACCCTCGGAACCCGAGCCGACGTCGTCGAGCAGGTGTTCGCGGCCGACCTGCCCAAGGGCGACGCCCTCCCGGTCGCCCGGGTGGCCGGGATCATGGCCGCGAAGCGGACCCCGGAGCTCGTCCCGCTGTGCCACCCCCTGCCCATCAGCAAGGTCACGGTGGACTTCGAGCGGCTTCCCGACGGCGTCCGGATCACCGCGACCGTGCGCACCCGCGGGGTCACCGGCGTCGAGATGGAGGCGCTCACGGCGGCGTCGGTGGCGGCGCTGACGCTCTACGACATGATCAAGGCCGTGGACCGGTTCGCCGAGATCGGCGGCGTCAGGGTGCTCGCCAAGTCCGGCGGGAAGTCGGGGGACTGGTCCCGGACGGACGGGCCCCGGACGGACGGGCCCCGGACGGACGAGGCATTCGACGACGGGACCGGCGCGTGAGGACGGCCGCCGTGATCGTGGCCTCCACCCGGGCCGCGGCAGGGGTCTACGAGGACCGCAGCGGTCGGATCGCGGCCGACTGGTTCGGCTCCCACGGTTTCGCGGTCGAAGGACCGTTCGTGGTCGCCGACGGCGAGGACGTGCGCGCGGAGCTCGAGCGGCTGCTCGTGACCCGCCCGCCGGCCGAGCGGCCCGGAGTCGTGGTGACCAGCGGCGGCACCGGGCTGGCCGCCGACGACCGCACGCCGGAGGTCACCCGCCCCTTCCTCGACCGCGAGCTGCCCGGCATCATGGAGGCGTTGTGGGCCGAGGGACGACGGTCCACGCCGCTGGCCGTCCTCAGCCGCGGGCACGCCGGGGTCAGCGGGCGCACCTTCGTGGTCAACCTCCCCGGCTCCACGGGCGGGGTGTGGGACGGCCTGAAGGTGCTGGAGCCCCTGCTCGACCACGTCTGCGACCAGCTGGAGGGCCACCGCGACCGCGGGCACGACGGCCCGCACCCCGATCCCCGCACCGGAAGGACCGAGCCATGAGCACCCCCGGACCCCTCCAGGCCGAGACCGCCGTGATCGCCGCGTTCGTCACGGACGCGCCGCTGGACCACGCGCGGGCCGTCGCCGCCGTCCAGGACGAGCGGACCGGCGCCGTGGTCTCGTTCAGCGGCGTCATCCGCGACCACGACGGCGGCCGGTCCGTCACGAGCCTCGACTACACCTGCCACCCCCGCGCCGGGGCCGCGATCCAGGAGGTCGCCCGCTCGGTGGCCGAGCAGTTCCCGGGCGTGCGGATCTGGGCCGCCCACCGCGTGGGCCACCTCGCGATCGGGGAGTCCGCCCTGGAGGCGGCCGTGGCCTCGGCCCACCGCAAGCTCGCGTTCGCCGCGTGCGACGCGCTCGTGGACCGGATCAAGACGGAGGTGCCCATCTGGAAGGAGCAGCTGTTCACGGACGGCTCCACCGAGTGGGTCGGGCTGGACGCCTGAGCGCCGTGGACCTGCCTCCTCTCGTCGCCCCCGCCCCGGAACTCACCGACGCCGAGCTGCGCCGCTACGCCCGCCACCTGTGCGTGCCCGAGATCGGGGAGGAGGGGCAGCGCCGGCTCAAGAACGCCCGCGTGCTGTGCGTGGGCGCGGGCGGCCTCGGCTCCCCGGCCCTGCTCTACCTCGCCGCCGCGGGCGTCGGGACCCTCGGGATCGTCGACGACGACACCGTGGACGAGTCCAACCTGCAGCGCCAGGTGATCCACGGGCAGGCCACGCTCGGGTCGCCCAAGACGGCCTCGGCGGCCCGCCGGATCGCGGACCTCAACCCGCTCGTGCGCGTGGTGGAGGTGCGCGAGCGGCTCACGTCCGGGAACGCCGAGCGGATCCTCGCAGGCTGGGACCTCGTGCTGGACGGCACGGACAACTTCGGGACCCGCTACCTCATCTCCGACGCGTGCGAACTGGCGGGGGTGCCGCACGTGTGGGGCTCGATCCTGCGCTTCGACGGGCAGTACTCGGTGTTCTGGGCCGCGCACGGACCCACCTACCGCGATCTCTACCCCGTCCCGCCCGCGCCCGGCAGCGTCCCGAACTGCGCCGAGGCCGGCGTGCTCGGGGTCCTGCCCGGGCTGCTGGGCACGGCCATGGCCGTCGAGGCGGTCAAGCTGGTCACCGGGGCCGGCACCACGATGCTGGGCAGGGTGTCGACCTACGACGCGCTGTCGGCCCGCTGGTGGGAGATCCCGCTGGCCCCGGCACCCGGCCGCCCCCCGGTCACGCTGCTGCGCGACGTGGACGGGGACATCGGTGAGGTCGCCGCGGCCTGCGCCGCCCCGGGGGAGCAGGCCGCTCCCGGCGACGTGCCCTCGGTGACGGCCGCGGAGCTCGCGGCACTGCTGGCCGAGCGCGAGCGCGGGGAGGCCGACTTCGACCTCGTCGACGTCCGGGAGCCGTACGAGGCCCGGCTCGCGGCGATCCCCGGCGCCCGGCTGGTGCCGCTCGCGGGTTTCGAGTCCGGGGAGGCGCTGGCACGGTTCGACCCGTCCCGGCGGGTGCTGCTGCACTGCAAGGCCGGTTCCCGCTCCGAGCGGGCGCTGCGGCTGCTGCGCGCGGCCGGCCACGCCGACGTCGCCCACCTGGAGGGCGGCGTCCTCGCGTGGATCGAGCAGGTCGACCAGGGACAGCGGCCCTACTGACGCGGCCGCCGGCCCGACGACGGCGCGGCCGGGCCGGCGCGCACGGTCCGCGACACCCGGGTCCTGGACAGCCGAGCCCCGGGACGGCCGGGACCGGGCCTCCCGCTCAGGACCGGCCGGTCCGCTCCTGCGGGTGGTCCTCGTGCTCCGACTCCGGGTCGACCCACAGGACCTCCCAGAGGTTCCCGTCCGGATCCCGGAAGCTGCGCGAGTGCAGGAACCCGAAGTCCTGGGCGTCGCCCTCGACCGCGCCGGCGCGCACGGCCTGGTCGACGATGGCGTCCACGTCCTCGGGGGCGTCGACGCTCAGGGCGTTGACGACGTGCGTGTCGTCCGGCTGAGGGGGACCCGGCGGAGTCACCGGCTGCCGGTGCCGGTCCTCGCTGAGGACCATGACCTGTTCCGCGTCCCGGACCAGGACGACACCCGGTCCCGCGTCCTGGTAGGAGGGGTGGAGGCTCCAGCCGAGGCGCGTGTAGAACTGCCGGGCCCGTTCCAGGTCCGAGACGGGCAGAGCGATGAAGCCGGTCGTTGCCATGTGGTGTCCTTCGTCCGTGCGGCAGGAGTGGTCCCCAGGATGGCCCCCGGCGGGTGCCGGCGCAACGGCTGTGCGCCATGTCGGCCCCGGTCGCGGCGATCGTCCTCCGGGGCGGCCCGGAATGTCGCCGGGCCGCCGTGGGTTGCACCGGACATGCTGGTCATCGGAGTCGAATCGTTCGGAGGGCCCGAGGTCCTCGCCGTCCACGAGGTGCCGGATCCGCACCCCGGCCCGGGGCAGGTGCGGATCAGGGTGCACGCGGCCGCCGTGAGTCCCACGGACGCCGTCCTGCGGGCCGGTGGACAGCAGCTGGGAGACCGGCGTCCGCCGCACGTGCCCGGCATGGACGCCGCGGGGACCGTGGACGAGGTCGGCGCGGGGAGCGCCTGGCGGGCGGGGGACGCCGTGATGGGCATCGCCCTGCCGCGCGGCGAGCACGGAGGAGCCTACGCGCAGCTGCTCGTCGCCCCGGACGACTCGATCGCCCGGATCCCCGAGAACACGGACTTCGCGACGGCCGCCACGCTGCCCATGAACGGGCTCACGGCCCTGCAGGCCCTCGAGGCGCTGGACCTGAAGCCGGAGCAGACGCTCGCGGTCACCGGTGCGGCGGGCACCCTGGGCGGCTACGTGATCGAGCTGGCCAAGCACGAGGGACTCACGGTCGTCGCGGACGCGGACGACCACGACCTGGAGCTCGTGGAGAGCTTCGGCGCGGACCACGTGGTGGCCCGCGGCGACGACGTGGCCCGGCGGATCCGCGAGTTCTTCCCCGACGGGGTCGACGGCCTCGTGGACGCCGCCGTGCTCGACGAGAAGGCCGCCCCGGCCGTCCGCGACGGCGGCGGCTTCGCGACCGTCCGCCGCTGGGCGGGCGACCCCGGTCGCGACATCACCGTGCACCGGATCAACGTCTACGACGAGTACCACTCCGGCGAGAAGCTCGACCGGTTGCGCCGCCTGGTCGACGACGGCGTGCTGACCCTGCGCGTGGCGGGCCGGTACCCGGCCGCGCAGGCCGCGGAGGCGCACCGCCGGCTCGAGGCCGGCGGGGTGCGGGGTCGCCTGGTCCTGGAGCTCTGACGGCCGGGGCCTCAGCGGCCGGACCGGTACTGGTGGTCCACGCCCACCTGGTCCACCCTGCGGTGGAAGCGCATCCCCGCGAGTCCGCCCAGCACGGCGGCCAGCAGGGGGATGAGCACCGCCGCGACCAGGGCGATGATGCCGGCGGTGGTGAGCGTGCCCTCGTCCAGGGGGACCCGCGGGAAGCTGTTGAGGTCCCGCAGGACGTTGAACTGCTCGCCCGCCACGGCCCCGGCCACGGCCAGGAGGCCGGCGACCACGATGGCCCACAGCCACACGGCCACGCCCTGCTTGGCGCCGTCGAAACGCGCCATGCGACCCGCCACGTAGCCCCCGGCGAAGTACGCCAGGAACAGGACGACGGCGAGGGCGATGCCGCTGACGAGGCCCACGGTGCCGCCGCTGCGGGCGACCTCGTCCGCGATCTGCTCCGGGTCGGTGCCGTCGGCGACGCCGACCCCCGCCCCCACGGCGGTGAGCAGGGCGGTGAGCAGCACGGCCACGCCGGTGGCGGTCAGCCAGCCGAAGAACGCGGAGCCGATCTTGACGCCGCCGTACTCCTTCTTCTCCGCGGCCACCACCTCGTGGCGCCGGCCGCGGGGAGTCTCCGCCGCCGTCTCCCGCGGTGACGTCGCGTCCCGCGACGTCGTCGTCTCCGCGCGTGCCGTCGCGTCCCTGTCCGCCCAGGGCTCCTCCCGGGGGTCCGGTCCTCGTGGATCGTGCCGTGCCATGACCATCTCCTCCGCGTGGGTCTCCCGTTCAACGGTCCTCAGCCTGCTCATGATGTTCCTCCGATCGGACGCGTGGCGCAATGCACCCGGGCCGGCCTGTCCGCCACCGCACGACAGGACGTAGCCTGAGGACCCCGGACCGGACCGGACGGCGGTCCGCGACCCCCGTCGACGGAAGGGCACGACCATGGACCGCACGCCGCGCACAGCCATCGTCACCGGCTCCGACTCGGGCATCGGACGGGCGAGCGCGGTGGCGCTCGCCGCGGCCGGCATGGACGTCGGGGTCACGTGGCACGAGGACGAGGCGGGCGCCCGGCGGACCGCCGAGGAGGTCCGCTCCCACGGGCGGCAGGCGTACGTGGCCCGGCTGGACACCACCGACCTGGAGGGCTGCGGCGCCGTCGTGGACGGTCTCGTCGAACGGCTCGGTGGTCTCGACGTGTTCGTCAACAACTCGGGTACCGGGGCGAACGTCCCGTTCCTCGAGACGTCCCTGGACACCTGGCGCACGGTCGTGTCCACCGACCTCGACGGCGCGTTCGTGTGCCTGCAGGCCGCTGCCCGGCACATGGTCGCAGCCGGCCGCGGCGGCCGGCTGATCGCGGTCACGAGCGTCCACGAGCACCTGCCCCGTGTCGGCTCGAGCGCCTACGACGCCGCGAAGCACGGCCTCGGAGGCCTGGTGAAGACGGTCGCCCTCGAGCTGGGACAGCACGGGATCACGGCGAACTCCGTGGCCCCGGGGGAGATCGCGACCGCCATGACCGGGCAGGAGGACGAGGACCCGCGCGGCACCCGCCGCCCCGGCGTACCCCTGGGCCGCCCCGGCGACGCACGGGAGGTCGCGGCGGTCATCGCGTTCCTCGCCTCGCCGGCGGCCGCCTACGTCACCGGTGCCTCCTGGGTCGTCGACGGCGGCATGGTGCAGATGGGCCCGCAGGCAGGCTCCCACCTCACGAGCGACGAGTGGCGGAAGGGGTAGCAGGCCCCGGCGGGCGGGAGGTGCGGGCGCGAGCCGGCCCCGCACCGGACGGCCCGGGTGCCGTGAGGAGCGCGCCCGCGTAGAATTGCCGGAGCCGTGCCGGCGGACGCAGACCCGGGGCGGTCGACCGGCGGACGGAGAGTCATGACAGAGCACAGGACGGGCGGTTCGTCCGCGGAGCGGTTGCAGGACCTGCTGCTCGACAGCGGCGACATCGGCGACTTCCTGAACGAGTTCGCCCGCATGACCGCCGAGAGCCTCTCCTCGGACGAGGAGCAGGTCTGGTGCGCCGTGACCCTGCTGCGGGACCGCAGGGCCGGGACGGTGGCGGCCAGCGGCGAGCGGGCGGCGGCGCTCGACGAGATCCAGTACGAGTTCGGGGACGGTCCGTGCCTCACGGCGGCCCGGGAGCACCGGCTCGTGCACATCCCGGACGTGCGCGGCAGCGATCAGTGGCCGGAGTACACCGACGCCGCGGCCCGGGTCGGCATCCGCTCGGTCATCGGCGTGCCCTTCGACCTGTCCGGGGAGGCCACGGCCGGCTTCAACGTCTACTCCGACCGTCCCGGACGGTTCGACCCCGCCACGATCGAGTCGGTCCGGCACGAGGTCCGCTCGGCTTCCAAGGCGCTGCGCCTGGCCCTGCGGCTGGCCCGGCACCGGGACGCCGAGGCGGACCTGGACGCGGCCATGCGCTCGCGGACCACCATCGACCTGGCCGTGGGGATCGTCATGGGGCAGAACCGCTGCAGCCAGGAGGAGGCCTTCGGCATCCTGGCCGCCGCCTCGAGCAACCGCAACGTCAAGCTGCGCGACCTCGCCGCCGAGCTCGTGGAGAAGGTCGGCCAGGGACCGGTCGAGACCCACTTCGACCGCTGATCCCGCGTCCCGCCGGGAGCGGGCCGACCCGGGCGCCGGCCACCCGGGAGCGCCGCGCGCGGGGTCCTGCACGGGCCCGCCGTGGCCGGGCGCCCGCCGCGGGCCCGGGGGATCGCGGGGAGCGGGGCCGGTGACCCGGCGGGCTTAGAGTAGGACCCGCCCCGCCCCCTGTCCGAGAGCTGAGTACCCGGTGACCGTTGCCTCCACCACCGTTCCGGCGCTGCGTCGGCGGTACGCCAGGGCGCTGACCGTGCTGGTGTGGCTCCTGCTCGCGGGGGCGCTGTACCGCTCCCTGTGGCTGGCCCTCGACGGCAGCGTCGACCTCGACGTCTACCGGCTGGGCGGGATGGCAGTGGTGGACCGCTGGGGGTTCGGCGACGAGCTCTACGGCCCGGGCCTGGACCCGGACGGGGACGGCGGACTGCCGTTCACCTACCCGCCCTTCGCGGCCCTGCTGTTCGTGCCGCTGGCCTACCTCCCGGAGCCGCTCACCGAGCTGCTGCTCGCGACCGTCACGATCGCCGTGGCCGTGGCGCTCTCCGCCGCGCTCCTGCGCCGGGCCGAGGACTGCGGCCGGCCACTGCCCCTGCAGCACCTGCTCGGCCCGGCGACGGCCGTGGCCGCGGGCACGGCCGTGCTGCTGTGGTCGGGCCCCTGGATGCGCAACGTCGGCCTGGGCCAGATCAACGCCCTGCTCCTGGCCCTGGTCCTCTACGACCTGCTGCGCCGCCGCGGCGACGGTCCGCTGGGGCGCGTGCCGCGCGGGGTGTGGATCGGGCTGGCCGCCGGCATCAAGCTGACGCCGCTGGCCTTCGGCCTGCTGTACCTGGTGCGCGGACGGCTCGGGCCGCTCGTGGCGATGGGCCTGAGCTTCGCGGCCACCGTGCTGATCGGCTTCCTCGTCCTGCCGCGGGACGCGGTCGTCTTCTGGACCCGGGCCGTGGTGAGCGACGACAGGGTGGGCGACACCGGCTACGTCGACAACACCTCGCTCCAGGGCGTCCTGCTGCACCTCGGGGTGCCCGGCGGCCCGGAGCCGGTGCTGCGCTGGGCCCTCCTCCTGGTCATGGTGGCCGGTGCGGCGCTGCTGCTGCGGGTGCTCGTGGCACGCGGGATGACCCTGTCGATCGTGGCGGTCAACGCGCTGGTCATGCTCTACCTGTCCCCGGTGACCTGGTCCCACCACCACCTGTGGTGGGGGGTCGTGCTCACCGCCGTGTGGGCCGAGGCCTGGCCCGCCTTCTTCAGGGGGCGGCTCCGCCGACCGGTCCTGGTGCTGGCGTGGACGGCCGTCGTGGGCCTGTACATCGGCCCCATCCGCTGGGACGCGTGGCTGCGGCCCGCGGGGGTGCCGGCCGGCGCCGTCGACGTCGTCGCGGCCCTGCCCTACCTGGCGCTGTTCCTGCTCCTGGCCGTGTGGGTGGCCGCCGGCCTGCGCGCCGGCCGTCGCGACGCGGGCGGGCCCCGCCGTGGCTGACAGGAGCCCGCCCGGCGCCTGGCCCGGCCACGACCTCGGCAGCCGCGGCTACCGCCGCGTCCTGCTCGCCCTGCTGTGCGCCGGGGTGGCCACGTTCGCGCAGCTCTACTCCGTGCAGGGCGTCCTCCCGCTGCTGGCCGCGGAGCTGAGGATCGACGCCGCGCGGGCGTCCCTGGGGGTGTCGGCGGCCACGCTCGGCCTCGCCGTGGGCGTCCTGCCGTGGTCGGTGGTCTCCGACCGCTGGGGCCGGTTGCGGACGATGGTCGTGGCGGTCGTGGCCGCCACGGCGCTGGGTCTCGTGATGCCGTTCACGCCCACCTTCGAGTCCTTCGTGGCGTTGCGCTTCGTGGAGGGCGTCGCCCTGGGCGGGATCCCCGCCGTGGCGATGGCCTACCTCGCGGAGGAGCTGAACCCCCGGCACGCCGCCGTCGCCGCGGGCACCTACGTGGCCGGCACGAGCCTGGGCGGGCTCTCCGGGCGCATCGTCGCCGCGCCCGTGGGGGACGTCCTCGGCTGGCGGACGGGGACGATCACCGTGAGCGTGCTCGCCGCGGTCGCCGCCGTGGTCTTCGTCCTCATCGCCCCGCGACAGCGCGGGTTCGTGCGGCAGACCGTGCGGCTCACCGGCCGGTCCGGGCTCATCGGCCGGCTGGGGGCCAACCTCGCCGACCCGGGCCTGGTCGTGCTGTACCTCCAGGGCTTCCTGCTCATGGGCGGGTTCGTGGCCGTCTACAACTACCTGGGCTTCCACCTGGGCGGGGAGCCCTTCGGGGTGTCCCAGACCGTGGTCAGCCTGCTGTTCCTGGCGTACCTGTCGGGCACCTGGTCCTCGGGAACCGCGGGGCGGGTCGCCGCCGCCCGCGGCCGCCGCACGGTGCTGGTGGCGAGCGGGCTGGTCATGCTCGCGGGGCTGCTCGCCACGCTCGTGCCCTGGCTGCCCGCGATCGTCGGGGGGCTTCTGCTGTTCACGGCCGGGTTCTTCGCCGCGCACGCCGTGGCCTCCGGCTGGGTGCCGGTGCGCTCCCGCACGGGCCGGGCGCAGGCCTCGTCCCTGTACACGCTCTTCTACTACGGCGGATCGTCCGTGCTGGGCACGGCGGGCGGGTTCTTCTACACGGCCACCGGCTGGACGGGGGCGGTCGGGTTCGTGGCGGGGCTCGTGGTCCTCGCCGTCCTGCTCGTCGTCGTGGTGCTCAGAGAGCCCGACCGGGCCTGACGGCGATCACTCCCCACCCCACTTCAGCGGGAAGACCTCGAACGCGCTCGCGAGCTCGACACCGGCGCGCCCGCCCACGGCGGCGGCGTTGGCCCGCAGGAAGGCGTCCGGGTCGAAGTCGGCCCAGCCCAGTCCGTCGAGGTACGCGCGGTGCGCGCGGAGGGACTCCACTCCGGCGCCGAACGTCGCCGTGACGTCCACGGCGTGCCGGGAGTCCGGTGAGGCGGCCGCCCACACGGCGACCACGTCGGGCCACGGGGCGAGTCCCGCCTCGACCTGCTCGGGGAAGACCCACCGGTTGCCGGCGTCCCGGGCCGCGTCCAGGGTGGCGCGCCCCACGGCGATGTGGTCGGCCTGGTTCAGGTTCGTGGCGTTGTCCCAGGTGTCGCGGAAGTTGTTGGTGATCACCACGTCGGGGCGGTGCCGGCGGACCACCTCGGCGAGCCGGCGCCGCAGCGCCACGCCGTACTCGAGCACGCCGTCGGGCAGGTGGAGGAACTCGACCCGGTCCACGCCCACGACCCGGCAGGACTCGCGCTGCTCGTCCTCGCGCAGCGGCCCGGCACGCTGGGGCTCCATGCCGTCGATGCCCGCCTCCCCGCTCGTGACCAGGCAGTAGACGACGTCCTTGCCCTGGCCCGTCCAGCGCGCCACGGCCGCGGCGGCGCCGAACTCCATGTCGTCCGGATGGGCGACGACGACCAGGGCGCGCTGCCAGGACTCGTCGACGTGCGTCAGGGGGGTCTCTGCCATGCCCCCATGGTGGCCGTCGGGTGCCCGTTGCGCAACGGCGGGCCGGAGACTGGGGTGTGCGCGTCACGACCGGGCCGTGGCGCGCGGCCGGTCCCGGGCCGGGCCGGCGGCCTGCCGGACGGCGTAGCCCAGCAGCGCGGCGGCGACCAGCACCGTCCCCACGCGCTTCTGCTGCGGGTCGAGCAGCGTCGCGACGCGGCCCGCCCACGGCACGTGGTAGCGCACGACCCCGCGCAGACGGTCGGCGGGCACGGGCTCCGGGTCCGGGGCGGCGTTGGCGTCGCCGCGCGTGGTGAAGAGCGGTGCGCCGTCCGCGTCGCGGTGGATCGCCACGATGCGGTGCGTGACCAGGGCCGAGCCGGCGCCGGCCGGTACGAAGCTCACGACGTCGCCGGGGCGCAGCCGGGCGACCTCGGCCCGGCTCTCCAGGGGCTCGACGACGACCTGGCTGCCGGTGGGGACGCCCGGTGCCATCGAGCCGGAGAGCACGGACAGCGGCACCCAGCCGAGCACGAGCGGGACGACGGCGACGGCCAGCAGCCCCGCGCAGACACCGGCGAGCAGGAAGCCGAGCACGCTCCGGGCGCCCGCGCGCAGCACGGTGCTCACGGCCGGGACGCCGGGCAGGGGTCCTCGCAGCCCGTCCCGACCGCTCCGGTGTGCAGCGGCGGAGCGTCGGACCAGCCCTTCCCGGCACCGCCGCTGAGCAGGGCCAGGGCGAGCAGCGCGGCCCCCGAGGCCGCGAAGGCGCGGCCGGCGGTCGTCGTGCGGGCGGTGCGGGCCATGGGGGGCCTCCGGAGTGCGGCGTGCGGTGCGGGGCGGCCGCGGCCGGGGGCCGCCGGCAGCCCCCGACGGCTCCCCGGCGCGCGGGACCCGCAAAAAGTCTATGAATTCGCACATGAATGGCGCGTCCCCACATGGCCCGACGCGACGGCCCGGTGCTGTCCCCACTTCGGCGTGCGTGCGTGCCGGGCCTAGGATGCCGGGAGGGATCCGCAGGACGGTCCCGGAGCGGAGGACCACCATGACCCGAGCATCCCAGCGGCGCCGTGTGCACCGGTACACGGCCGACGGCGCCGGGACGGGCCGCGCGGACACCCTCGCGGGCGAGGAGCCGCTGGAGATCCGGCTCGACGGGAGCCCGTTCACCGTCACGATGCGCACCCCCGGCCACGACTTCGACCTCGTGGCCGGGTTCCTCGTCTCGGAGGGCGTGGTGCGCGCCGCCGAGGAGATCGTGCAGCTGGACTACCGCGACGGCGTCGGCCCCGACGGGCGGCGCAGCTACAACGTGGTCGGAGTCCGGCTGGCACCCGGGGTCGCCCTCCCGGACACCTCCATGGAGCGCCACGTCTACACGTCGTCGTCCTGCGGGGTGTGCGGGACGGCGTCGATCGAGGCCGTCACGAAGGTCTCGGCCTTCGAGCCCGCCCGGGACGGGGTGCGGCTGCCCGTGCCCGCCCTGCTGGCGCTGCCGGACCGGCTGCGCGCGGGGCAGAAGCTGTTCGCCACGACCGGTGGGGTGCACGCCGCAGGCCTCTTCCGCTTCCCCGAGGACGGCGCCGACCCCGAGCTGCTGTGCGTGCGCGAGGACGTCGGCCGGCACAACGCCGTGGACAAGGTCGTGGGGTGGGCGCTGCGCGAGGGCCTGCTGCCCCTGCGCTCCACCGTCCTGCAGGTCTCGGGCCGCGCTTCCTTCGAACTGGTCCAGAAGGCCTCCATGGCAGGGATCCCGGCGCTCGCGGCCGTCTCGGCGCCCTCCGCGCTCGCCGTGGAGCTCGCCGACAGCACGGGCATCACGCTGGTCGGGTTCAGCCGGGGCGCCTCGTTCAACGCCTACGCCCACCACGAGCGCATCGTGCCCGTACCGGGCGGGGAGAGGGACCCGGCGCTGTCTACGATGGAGCCATGAAGCCCTTCCTGCTCCTCGCCACCCGCGCCGAGGACGACGTCGCGGACGAGGAGTACGAGACGATCTGCCGCTTCAGCGGCCTGGCGGAGAGCAGGCTGCACCGCGTCCGGCTGGAGGCCGGGCCCATGCCCGCGGTCGACCTCGACCGGTACTCGGGGGTGGTCGTCTGCGGCTCCCCGTTCAACTCCTCGGACCCGCCGGAGCTGAAGTCCCAGGTCCAGCGGCGCGCCGAGTCGGAGATGCGGGAGCTGCTCGACGAGGTCGTTGTCCGCGACTTCCCCTTCCTCGGCGCCTGCTACGGCGTCGGGACCCTCGGGACCCACCAGGGCGCCGTCGTGGACCGCAGCCGCGGCGAGGAGATCGACGCGATCGAGGTGACCCTCACGGAGGAGGGCAGGCGGGACCCGCTGCTGCGGCAGCTCCCGCCGGCGTTCCACGGTTTCGTGGGCCACAAGGAGGGTACGCGCACGCTTGCCCCGGCGGCCGTGCTGCTGGCCACCGGTGCCCGGTGCCCGGTGCAGATGTTCCGGATCAAGCAGAATCTCTACGCCACGCAGTTCCACCCGGAGCTCGACAGCACTGCCCTGCTGAACCGGATCGAGGCCTACAAGGACCACGGCTACTTCCCGGCCGGGACGGCGGAGGACGTCAAGGACCGGGTCCGCTCGGCCCCGCCCGTCACCGAGCCGGCCAGGATCCTCGCGGCGTTCGTGGACCGTTTCGCCCGCTGAGCAGCCTCTCGACCTGCCGTGTGTGCGGTGTCGTCCCGGGCGGCTAGCGTGAGGGGCATGACCATGCGCACCACCCCCTGGGCGGCCCGGCCCCTGGACGGCCCCCGCCCCGGACCCGGCGTCCGCGTCCTGCCGTACCACCGCCTCGGCCACGCCGACCCCGGGCACCGGTGGTGGAAGCCGATCGTGGAGCTCGTGGTCTTCGGCGCCGTGTACCTGGTCCTGGCGGTCGTGCTCGGCGTGGTGTGGGCGTTGGCCCTCATGGGGCTGCGGGGACCGGACGCCCTCGACGAGGCGTTCGCCGACGTCGGGCGCGTGGACCTGCTGGACCCCGCGGTCCTCGTCATGGTCCTCGTGTCGGTGATCCTCATGATCCCCGCGGTCCTGGTCGGCCGGCTCGTCATCGGCGCCCGCCCACTGGGGCTGCTGCTGTCGGTCACGGGGCGGCTGCGCTGGAGGGTCCTCGGCCGTGCCACGGCGATCGCCCTGGCCGTCTACGTGCTCGGACACGGCGCGCTCCTGCTTGTCGAGTTCGCCGCGCTCGGCGCGTACCCGGCCCCGGAGCCGGTGGACGCCTTCCCGCTGGTCGTGCTCATGGTGGTCCTGCTCGTGCCGCTGCAGAGCGCGGCCGAGGAGCTCCTCTTCCGCGGCGTCCTCCTCCAGGCGGTCGGGAGCTGGGTGCGGCGGCCGGTGGTCGCGATCCTGCTGCCGGTGCCGCTGTTCACCTTCGGGCACTTCTACGACGTCTTCGGCCTGCTCGGGGTCGCGGCCATGGCCGTCGTGGCCGGGTGGGTCACGTGGCGCACCGGGGGCCTCGAGGCGGCCATCGCGCTGCACGTCGTCAACAACCTGCTGGCCTTCTCCTTCGGGGCCCTCGGCTGGGCCGAGCCCGGGGCCACGGAGACCCCGTGGTACGCCCCGGTGGCCTCGACCGTGCTCCAGCTCGTCTTCGCGTGGCTCGTGGTCCGCAGCGCCCGCAAGCACCACGTGGAGGTGACCCGCACCGTCCGGCTGCCGCCGCCGGGCGGGTCCGGCACGGTGTGGCCGGGACCGGGCCCCCGGGCGCGTGCCCTGGGGGCGCCGGCCCTGGGGGCACCGGCCCCCGGGGCGCCGGCGGGCTGGGTGTGCCCGGGACCGCCGGCGTGTCCGGGGCACTGGGCCGGGCAGTCCCCGGCCCCGCTGCGCCTTCCGTAGACTGGCGGCATGGATTCCCCCAGCGCCGGCCCCCTGCCCGTCGTCGAGGACCTCGGCCGTTTCGTGACGGAGTCGCCGAGCTCCTACCACGCGGCCCGGGCCGCGGGGAGGCGACTCGAGGGGGCCGGGTTCCGGCGGCTCGACGAGACGCAGGACTGGGCCGCCGCCGACGTGCGGGGCCGTCGGTACGTGCTGCGCGACGGGGCGGTCATCGCATGGGCGACCCCGGCGGACGTGCGGCCGGGGGCGGGCTTCCGGATCCTGGGCGCGCACACGGACTCGCCCGGCTTCAAGCTCAAACCGCGTCCCACGACCACCGCCCACTCCTGGTACCAGGCCGGGGTCGAGACCTACGGCGGGCCGCTGCTGAACTCCTGGCTGGACCGCGAGCTGCGCCTGGCGGGCCGGATCGTGCTGCGCGGGGACGACGGCGTCCCGGAGGAGCGGCTCACCGCGACGGGCGCGGTGGCCCGCATCCCGCAGCTGGCCATCCACCTCGACCGCGAGGCCAACCAGGGGCTGAAGCTCGACCGGCAGGACCACGTGCAGCCCGTCTGGGGCGTGGGCCCGGCCGAGGACGCCGACGTCCTGGCGCTGCTGGCCCGCCACGCCGAGGACGGTCCCGTGGACCCGGCCCGCATCCTCGGCCACGACGTCGTGCTGGCCGACGCCCAGCGGCCCGAGGTCTTCGGGGGGTGCGGGGAGCTGTTCGCCTCCGGCCGGCTGGACAACCTGTCCTCCGTGCACGCCGGGCTGGGCGCCCTGGTCCGGGAGGTCGAAGCGGTCGAGGGCGGCCCGCACGTCGCGGTGCTGGCCGCCTTCGACCACGAGGAGATCGGCTCCCGCACCCGCTCCGGTGCCGCCGGGCCGTTCCTCGAGGACGTGCTCGTGCGGATCGGCGAGGGCCTCGGCCGGACCCCCGCGGAGCACCGCCGGTCCCTCGCCGGGTCGGTGTGCCTGTCCTCCGACGCGGGGCACCTCGTGCACCCCAACTACCAGGGGCAGCACGACCCCGTGAACCGCCCCGTGCCGGGGGGCGGCCCGCTGCTGAAGCTCAACGCCGACCAGCACTACGCCACGGACGCCGTGGGCGCCGCGATCTGGGCGGAGGCCTGCGCCCGGGCCGGGGCCGGCTACCAGGAGTTCGTCTCCCACAACCGGGTGCCGTGCGGATCGACGATCGGGCCGATCACCGCCGCCCGGCTGGGCATCCGCACGATCGACGTCGGCCTCGGGCTGCTCTCGATGCACTCCGCGCGCGAGCTGTGCCACGTCGACGACGTCGCCGCGCTCACGGACGTGGTGGGAGCCTTCTTCACGGCCTGAGCCGGGCTTCCCGGCGCGCGGCGCCTGCCGAGGGGGCGCCTGCGAACGGATCACAGCACGTCTGGCGTTCGAAGGCGCCCCCTCGTTGCGGGGAGTGGCCGGACGCGACTCCCCGCAGCGGGAGGGGCGGCTCAGCCGGAGATCGACGCCGTGGCCGCCACCCGCTCGGCGGGGAACTGCGGCATCGCGATGTCTGCCATCCGCGCCAGCACGCGCACGACCTGGCAGGAGTAGCCGAACTCGTTGTCGTACCACACGTAGAGCACCAGCGAGCTGCCGTTGACGATCGTCGCGAGCCCGTCGACCACGCCCGCGCGGCGGGAGCCCACCAGGTCCGTCGACACGGTCTCGGGGGAGTCGGTGTAGTCGATCTGCTTGCGCAGGGTCGAGTTCAGCGAGATGTCCCGAAGGTACTCGTTGACGGCGTCCTTGGACTGCGGGGCCTGGTCGAGCTGCAGGTTGAGGATGGCCATGGACACGTCCGGGGTGGGGACGCGGATGGCGTTGCCGGTGAGCTTGCCCGCCATCTCGGGCAGGGCCTTGGCCACGGCCTTGGCGGCGCCGGTCTCGGTGATCACCATGTTCAGGGCGGCGGAGCGTCCCCGGCGGTCGCCCTTGTGCCAGTTGTCGATCAGGTTCTGGTCGTTGGTGTAGGAGTGCACCGTCTCGACGTGGCCCTGCTTGATGCCGTACTTGTCGTTGAGCACCTTCACGACCGGGGTGATCGCGTTGGTGGTGCACGACGCGGCGGAGAGGACCTTGTCCTCCGGGGTGATGACGTCGTCGTTGACGCCGCACACGATGTTCTTCAGGTCGCCCTTGCCCGGGGCCGTGAGCAGGACCTTCGCCACGCCCTTGGACTGCAGGTGCTGGGACAGCCCCGCCTCGTCGCGCCACACGCCCGTGTTGTCGACGACGATCGCGTTGTCGATGCCGTAGTCGGTGTAGTCGATCTCGGTGGGGTCGGACGCGTAGATGAACTGGATGGCCACCCCGTTGGCCGTGATGACGTTGTTCTCCTCGTCCACGTGGATCGTCCCGTCGAACTTCCCGTGCACGGAGTCCCGGCGCAGCAGGGAGGCGCGCTTGACCAGGTCGTTGCCCGGCTTCTTGCGGACCACCACGGCGCGCAGGTTCAGTCCGGTGCCGTCGTTGCGGTTGATGAGGATGCGGGCCAGGAGTCGTCCGATGCGGCCGAAGCCGTACAGGACCACGTCCTGGGACTCCGGGGAGTTCTGGGCCCGGCGGTCCACGACCGGGGCGAGCTCCTCGCGCAGGAACCCCTCCAGGTCGCGGTCGGACTCCTTGGCGAGCCGGTTCAGCTTCCCCAGGTCCACGGCACACGTGCCGAGGTTCAGCCGCTGCATGGTCTCCAGCAGGCGGGTCGTGTCCTCGAGGGGCATCTCCGCGCCGTCGATGCGGCGGGCGAAGCGGTGCGCCTTGATGATCTGGGTGACGGACTTGTGCACCAGCGATCGGCCGTAGACCGTGGGCACGACCTTGTTCTCGCGGTGCAGCCGGCCGACGAGGGGAACCATGGCCTCGGCGAGGGCCTCACGGTCGGCCCAGTTTTCGGGAGTGCTCAACTATGACTCTCTTCCTCGGCCGGGGACGTCATCGTGTCCGGCCGTGACGTGCCGCGCGTCGTTGCGCGGTCGGGTGCGCTGACGCCTGCGGTTCGCGCAGGGCGCCGTCGTCCATTCTAGGGCCACCGGGACCGCCCGGGCGGCCCGCGTTACGCACCCGGGGGCCCGGGCCGGCCCGAGGGGGTGGTGCTACCGTGAGCACATGCTGACGGTGATCGGTGAGGCACTCGTGGACGTGGTCTCCAAGCGGGGCCAGGAGCCGCGTGCGCACGCGGGCGGAAGCCCCATGAACGTGGCGGTGGGCCTGGCGCGGCTGGGCCGGCAGGTCCAGTTCCTCGGCCGCTGGGGCGAGGACCCGTACGGCGCCCAGGTCGAGGCCCACCTGCGGGACAACGGAGTCCTCCTGCCCTTCGACGCGGACACCCGTCCCACCTCCGTGGCCGAGGCCGTCATCGGCGAGGACGGCGCCGCCACCTACGACTTCCGGCTCGACTGGTCCCTGGACCTCTCGGACGAGCAGCTGCGCGAGCTGCTCCGCGACACGGACCTGCTCCACGTCGGGTCGATCGGGGCCATGCTCGAACCGGGCGCCTCCAAGGTGCTGCACGCCGTGGAGCTCGCGCACGGCACCTCGCTGATCTCCTACGACCCGAACTGCCGGCCGTCCATCATCCCGGACTCCTCGGCCGCCCGCGCGCGGGCGGAGCAGCTCGTGGGCCTCGCCGACGTCGTCAAGGCCTCCGACGAGGACCTCCTGTGGCTCTACCCCAACCGCAGCATCGAGGACAGCGCCGCCGCGTGGCTGGCGATCGGCGCGGAGCTGGTCGTGGTCACCCGGGGTCCGCTGGGTCCGTGGGCCCTGACCCGGGAGACCGCCCCGCGCGGGGTGGAGGTGCCGGCGGCCCGCACCACCGTGGTGGACACCGTGGGCGCCGGCGACTCGTTCATGGCCGCGCTCCTCGCATGGCTCACCGACCACGGCTGCAGCGGTGCGCAGGCCCGCCGGCGGCTCGGCGACCTGGACGCCGCCCGGGTCCACGACCTGCTGGTCTTCGCCGCCGCCGCCGCCGGCGTCACGGTCTCCCGCACCGGGGCCGACCTGCCGCGCGCGGACGAGATCCCCGCGTCCTGACCAGCCCGTACCGCAACGGAAGGAGAACCCCTGTGCTCGACCGCGAACCGTACGCCGACCTGCCCGACCTGCCGAGCTTCACCCTCACCTCCGAGGACATCACCGACGGCGAACCGCTGCGCAAGGACCAGTGCTCCGGCATCATGGGAGCCGGGGGGAAGGACGTCTCCCCGCAGCTGAGCTGGTCCGGCGCCCCGGAGGGCACGAAGAGCTACGTGGTCACGATGTTCGACCCGGACGCCCCCACTCCCAGCGGGTTCTGGCACTGGTGCCTGTCCAACATCCCGGCCGACGTCACATCGCTCGCGCGCGGTGCCGCGTCCGACCCGCCGGCGGGTGCGGTCAAGCACCGCAACGACGGCGGCACCGACGAGTACCTCGGGGCCGCCCCTCCCCCCGGCCACGGCCCGCACCGCTACATCGTGTGCGTGACCGCCGTGGGGGAGGAGCAAGTGGACGTCGACGAGAGCGCGAGCCCCGCCGCCGTGAACTTCCAGCTGTTCAGCCACGGCATCGCCCGCGCCTGCCTCACGGCGATCTACGAGGCGTAGGTGAGTCCACCTCTGTGAGCCCAGCCCTGGAGGTCCCCGGGGCCCCGATCCGGATGATCGCCAGCGACCTGGACGGCACCGTCCTGGGGGACGACTTCCGTTTCCGGCCGCGCACCGTGGACGCCATCACGGCCGCCCAGGCCAGCGGCATACACGTGGTCTTCGTGACGGGACGCCCCATGCGCTGGCTCGATCCGCTGCGCGAGCAGCTGGACCACCAGGGCGTGGTCATCTGCTCCAACGGGGCGGTGGTCTACGACCTCGCGGCGGACGTGGTCGTGGAGTCCAGCCTCTTCCCGGCGGAGGAGGCGTTCGCGATCATGGCGGAGGTGGCCGCGCGCCACCCCGGCTCGCTGTTCGCGGCCGAGACCCTCGAGGGCGTCTACACCGACTACGGGTGGGCCCGCACCGACCGGATGGAGATCGGAGTCCCGCTCGCCGGTCCGCTGCGGGAGCGGGTGCCGGCCGGCTCCGGGCTCGTGAAGTTCCTGGCCAAGCTGGACTCCGCCGACCCGCAGGAGTACTACCGGGCGCTCAGCGGGCTCGTGGCGGGGCGGCTGTCCGTCACGCACTCCGTGGCGACCGCCCCGCTCGTGGAGATGGGGCAGAAGGGCCTCACGAAGGCCCGCACCCTGGAGCAGTACGCGGCCGAGCGCGGGATCCGGCCGCACGAGGTGATGGCCTTCGGGGACATGCCGAACGATCTCGAGATGCTGACCTGGGCGGCCCACGGCTACGCGATGGCGAGCGGGCACCCCGCCGTGGCGCGGGCCGTGGGCCGGACGGCTCCGCCGTTCGAGGAGGACGGCGTGGCCCGCGTGATCGAGGCCCTGCTGCGCCGCTCGCGGTCCGGGCGGGGCACTGGCACAGCGGCTACCGCTGGGTAACAATGGTGTGGTGACTCCTTCTGCGCACGACGCGCCGGCCGCCCTGGCCCACCGGGGCTTCTCCCGCGAGGGCGCGGAGAACACCGTGGAGGCCTTCCGTGCCGCCCGGGACCTGGGCTACCACTGGATCGAGACCGACGTCAACACCACCCGGGACGGGGTGGTGCTCTCCTTCCACGACGAGACCCTGGACCGCGTGACCGACGGCACCGGGCAGGTCTCGGCCCTGACCTGGGAGCAGGTCCGGGCGGCGCGCGTCGCGGGCGCCGCGGCCATCCCGCGGCTCGGCGACCTGCTGACCGGGCTGCCCGAGCTCCGGTTCAACATCGACGTCAAGGACGAGGCGTCGGTCACGGCGCTCCCGAGGCTGCTCCACGAGCTCGGGGCCGAGGACCGCGTGCGGGTGACGTCCTTCTCCGAGAGCCGCCGCCGGCGCACGGTGCGCGCCCTGCGCGCGCTCACCGGCCGTTCCGTGCCCACCTCCTCGGGCGAGGGAGGGGTGCGCCTGTTGCTGGGGTGTGCGATGGTGGGCGGGCCCAGCTGGCCGGCGGCCCGGCGGGCGGCCGCCCCGTGGATCGAGCCGTTCGACACCGTGCAGGTGCCGCGCCGGTACCGGGGGCGCGGCGGGGCCGAGGTCGAGCTGGTGACCCCGCGGTTCCTCGACTTCGCCCACCGCCACGGGATCGCCGTGCACGTGTGGACCGTCGACGAGCCCGCGGAGATGGCCGAGCTGCTCGACCTCGGGGTCGACGGGCTCATCACGGACCGCGCGGACCTGCTCGCCGAGCTCCTGACGCAGCGGGGGCAGTGGCCGCCGCGCCCGTGATCCATGACACGGCGCCGGTCCTCGTGGCAGGGTGGTGGCCATGACCGAGACCACCACCACGACCAGCACCACCGCGCAGCACGTCCTGACCGAGGTGCGCAACGGCACGGGCCACATCGTGCTGAACCGTCCCCGCCAGCTCAACGCGCTGACCGCGCAGATGTACCGCGACCTCCGCGCCGCCCTCGACGGGTGGCGGGACGACGACGCCGTGCGGCACGTCCTCGTCACGTCCGCCTCGCCCAAGGCGTTCTGCGCCGGCGGCGACATCCGCGAGGTGCGGGACGCGGTGCTCGCCGGGCGGATCGAGGACGCCACGCAGGTCTTCGCCACGGAGTACGCCCTCGACTGCCTGATCGCGACCTACCCGAAGCCCTACGTGGCGCTCATGAACGGCATCTGCATGGGCGGCGGGATGGGCATCTCGGTGCACGGCTCCCACCGCGTCGTCGGGTCCTCGACCCTCATGGCCATGCCCGAGACGAAGATCGGCTTCTTCCCCGACATCGGCGCCTCCTGGTTCCTGCCCCGGGTCTCCCGGCCGCGGCGCCGGGGCGAGCCGAGCCCTGCCGTGGGCCGCTGGCTGGGCCTGGGCGGGCAGCGGATCGGCGGCGCGGACGCCGTGGCCCTGGGTCTGGCCGACGCCCTCGTGGCCGACGAGGACTTCGAGGCCCTGGCGCAGGCCGTGGTCGAGGAGGGCCCCGAGGCCGCCCTGGCCCGGTTCGCCCGGGAGCCGGAGTCCTCGCCGGTCGTGGAGCGCTGGGCGCAGATCGAGGACCGCTACGGGGCCGAGACCCTGGAGGAGATCGCCGCCGCGGCCCCCGACGACCTCGCCGGGATGAGCCCGTCCTCCCTGGTGCGCACCTTCGAGCTGCTCGAGCGCGGCGCCGCCGACGACGACGTGCGCTCCTGCCTGGAGCGAGAGCTGCGGCTGGCCGCGGACACGATCGCCCGCCCGGACTTCGCCGAGGGCGTGCGCGCGGTGCTCGTGGACAAGGACAACGCGCCGGCCTGGGAGCACCGCTCCGTGGCGGAGGTCGACGTGGACGCGGTCCGGGCCGTTCTCGGCGAGAAGCTGCCCCTGCCGCTGTGAGGAGCGCTCAGCGGCGCGGTGGGCGCGCCTCGTCGTCCGCGCCCGCCGGGGCGCCCGACCGGAGGACGGAGTCGCTGGGCCGGTCCACGAATCGGCGGTAGCCCAGGAGGAGCACCAGCACCAGGGCCACGGTGACCACGGTGAAGGACGCGATGGTGTCGCGGGAGATCAGGCTCCGGGTCACGCTGTGGAGCAGGGTGAACAGACCTGCCAGCAGGGCGCCGTCGGCGAGCACGGGCCGGCGCCGTTCGACGAGCATGCCCACCGCGAGGAGCACCACGGAGGCGACGAGTGCCGCGATGCCCACGTCCCGGCTGTAGCGCATGTTCTCGTCCTCCCACGCCTCCCGCTCGCGCTCGTAGGCCAGCCACTCCTGCCGCTCCTCGGGGGTCGGCTCCCGCTGCTCCTGGGCCACCGCGACGGCCGGGGGAGGCGTGGGCTCCTCCGGGCCCGGGTGGAACGTGGTGATCCCCAGCCCCACGAACAGGGCGAGCAGGACGCCGAGGAAGATCGTGTAGACCGTCCGCATGACCCTGCTGTCGGTGCCGTCGTGCATGCCTGGCGCTCCGTTCCCGCACCCCGCGGGGCGGCTGTCCTGGTTGCCGCGACCGCTCCGGCCGGGCGTGCTGGCCATTATCGCACCGGGGTCCTCGCGACGGTCCACGACCGTCACCTGCCGGGCGGGTCTTCCGCCGTCCACCCCGTCTGCCTACGCTGGAAGCACCCGTTGCAGTGCCCGGCCGCGGTGCCCCGGGCGGAGCGGGGGACGTGCCCAGAGGAGCACCGGAGCGGCGGCGTGGCACACGTCCGCCCGAGAGGTGGTGGGGGACGTGGTGGTCTTCGAGAACAGGGTGGACGCGGGCCGGCAGCTCGCGAGGCGGCTGGCCTCCTTCCGGGGCCGGGACGTGGTGGTGCTCGGCCTCCCGCGCGGCGGGGTGCCCGTGGCCCACGAGGTGGCCGAGTTCCTCGACGCCCCCCTGGACGTGATCGTGGTGCGCAAGCTGGGGGTGCCGTCCCAGCCGGAGCTGGCCATGGGCGCCATCGGCGAGGAGGGCGCCCGGGTGCTCGAGGAGCGCACGCTGCGGCACTTCGGCATCACCGACGAGCAGGTGGAGCGGATCGAGGAGCGCGAGCGCTCGGTGCTCGAGGCCCGGACCGCGCGGTTCCGCGAGGGCAGGCAGCGCGTCGACCTCACCGGCCGGACCGCACTGATCGTCGACGACGGCATCGCGACGGGCTCCACGGCGCGCGTGGCGTGCCGCATCGCACGGCAGCTGGGCGCCGCCCGCGTGGTGCTCGCCGTGCCCGTCGCCCCGGAGGAGGCGCTGGGCCGGATGCAGGAGGCGGACGAGGTGATCTGCCTGGCCACGCCCTCACACTTCACAGCGGTGGGCTACCACTACCGGGACTTCACGGCCACGGAGGACGACGAGGTGATCAGGCTGCTCGACGCCGCGCGGCGCCGGCACCAGGTGCAGCTGCCCGGACCGCCCCGCCCCGGTGGGGCCGTCGCCGGTGGGGCCGTCGACGAGGACGTCACGATCCCGGCCGGGCAGGTGCGGCTGGAGGGCCACCTGTCCCTGCCCTCGCCGGGGTCCGGGGTGGTGGTCTTCGCCCACGGCAGCGGCAGCGGGCGGCACAGCCCCCGCAACCAGCACGTGGCCTCCGTGCTCCGGCAGGCCGGGCTCGGCACCCTCCTGCTGGACCTGCTGTCCCCGGCCGAGGAGGCGGAGCGCGCCAACGTCTTCGACATCCAGCTGCTCGCCGGGCGGCTGCTGGCGGCCACGCAGTGGCTGCGGGGCCGGCCCGGCGCGGGGAACGCACCGGTCGGGTACTTCGGGGCGAGCACCGGGGCGGGGGCCGCGCTGTGGGCCGCCGCCGAGCCGGGCGCCGGGGTCGCGGCGGTCGTCTCCCGCGGGGGCCGGCCCGACCTCGCGGACCAGCGGCTGCCGCAGGTGCAGGCGCCGACCCTGCTGATCGTGGGCAGCGAGGACACGGAGGTCCTCGGCCTGAACCGGTGGGCGCAGGAGGCGATGCGCTGCCCGACCCGGCTGGCGGTGGTCGAGGGTGCCTCGCACCTCTTCGAGGAGCCCGGCACCCTCGACGAGGCGGCCGGACTCGCCCGGGAGTGGTTCACCCGCCACCTCGCGCCGGTCCAGGAGCGGACCGAGGGGGTCACCCGGTGAGCCCGCCGGGCCGGGGAGCCGCCCGGGCCGAGGGCGTGCCGGAGCAGGTCCGTGCGCTGGCACGCCCCCTCGCGCAGGACGCCGACCTCGACGAGCTCGTCCGCCGCTGCGCCGGGGCCCGGTTCGTGTGCCTCGGGGAGGCGTCCCACGGCACGCACGAGTACTACGAGTGGCGGGCGCGGCTCAGCCGGCGGCTGATCGCCGACCACGGTTTCACGTGGATCGGGGTGGAGGGCGACTGGCCGGACTGCTGGCGCCTCAACCAGTGGGTGCGCGGACAGGCGGGCCAGCACCTGGACGCCCGCGGCGCGCTCGAGAGCTTCGAGCGCTGGCCCACGTGGATGTGGGCGAACGAGGAGGTGGCCGGATTCCTCGACTGGCTGCGCGCGGAGAACGCCCGCCGGTCCGAGCGCGACCGGGTGGGGTTCTACGGTCTGGACGTGTACTCCCTGTGGGACTCGCTGCGGGAGATCATCGCGTGGCTCGAGCGCAACGCCCCCGAGGCCCTGCCCGCGGCGCGGCAGGCCTGGCAGTGCTTCGTCCCGTACCGCGAGGACCCGCACGAGTACGCGTGGAGCACCCGGCTCGTGCCCGAGAGCTGCGAGGCGGACGTGGTCGCCCTGCTCTCGGAGGTGCGCCGCCGGACCCTCGACGGCGGCGACCCCGAGGCGTTCGACGCGGCACTCAACGCGATGGTGGCCGTCGACGCGGAGCGCTACTACCGCACGATGGTCCGTGGCGACCGGCAGTCCTGGAACGTGCGCGACGAGCACATGGCGGACACCGCGGCGCTGCTCTCCCGTCACCACGGCCCCGGGAGCAGGGGCCTGGTGTGGGAGCACAACTCCCACGTGGGCGACGCCCGGGCCACGGACATGGCCGGCGCGGGGCTGGTGAACGTGGGCCAGCTGCTGCGTGAGCGCCACGCCCCCGACGACGTCGTGCTCGTCGGCTTCGCCTCGTGGGCGGGGACCGTGATCGCCGCGGAGTCCTGGGGAGCGGCCGAGGAGGTGATGCCCGTGCCCGAGGCCCGTTCCGGTTCGCACGAGGACCTCCTGCACCGTGTCCTCGGGGGGCCGGCGGTGTTCGTCCTGGGGCCCGACCGCTCGGGACCGTGGCTCTCCGGCCGCTTCGGGCACCGGGCGATCGGCGTCGTCTACCACCCGTGGCGCGAGGCCGGGAACTACGTCCCCACGCGCATGGGGCAGCGCTACGACGCGCTGCTGTGGTTCGAGCGGACCACCGCGCTGCGGCCGCTGCACCACGAACGGCCACCGGAGGAGCCGGAGCTGGAGACCGAGCCCACCGGATTCTAGGCCGGTCCGGCTCGCCGGCCCCGATCCGGGAGCCGGGGAGCCGGGCGGGGGTCAGCTCCCGGTGGGCTGCCGCCGGTCCCCGGCCGGGGCCCCGCCCGGCGTCCCCTCCTGGAAGAAGCGCCGGTAGCCGAGGAACAGCACCACGGCCAGACCCACGCCCACGGCGGCGAAGGTCATCCTGGTCTCGTCGGAGGCGAAGCTGCGCCCGATGGCGTAGATCAGGGTGAACAGACCGCCGAGCATCACGCCATTGGTCAGGACCCGGTTGCGCCGCTCGAGCACGAGGCTGAGACCGAGCAGCGCCACGGAGGCGCCCAGGGCCACGACGGCCACGTTGCGGCTGTAGGTCTGCCGCTCCTCCTCCCACTGCTGCCACTGCCGTTCGTTCTCCTCCAGCTCCGCGGCCTCCTCGTCGCCGGGCGTGCTCTCCCCGGGCGCGAACTCCATCCGGGAGATCGACTCCGGCATCTCCGGGCCGGGGTAGAAGGTCTGGATGCCGAGTCCCACGAACAGGGCCAGCAGGGCTCCCAGGAAGAAGGTGTAGACGATCTTCATGACGTTGTTGTCCACGGCGGACACCCCGATCTCTCCCGGTCCCCGGGGCCGGGCGCCGGACGGCGGCCGGGGACCGGGGTGCTTCCGATTATCGCCCCGTGGAGCTCGGCGGGCCAGGAGCTGCCGGGCCCCGCGGCGTCCGGCACGTCATCAACGCGCGCGGTGGGTTCCGGGTCTTACGCCGCCGCCCGGGGGTGCCTACGCTGGAATCGTCCCACCGGACCGCACCGGCTCCTCCGGACGCCCGGGCCGGCCACGGCTCGTTCCGTTCCGGAGCCGGTGCCACTGAGAGGAGTCAGGTCATGGCCGGATTGATGCGCAGGGAGGGGTTCGAGATGCTCGAGCCCTTCCGCCGTCTCCTGGAGGGAGACGTGGAGACCTCGTGGCCGCGGGTCGAGGAGTACCGGGACGGGAGCACCCTGGTCATCCGGGCGGAGCTGCCCGACATCGACCCGGACCGCGACGTCGAGCTCACCGTGGTCGACGACACGCTGCACCTGCGGGCGGAGCGCCGGGAGAAGCACGAGCACAAGGACAAGAGCAGCTACCGCTCCGAGTTCCGCTACGGCTCCTTCACCCGGACCCTCCCGCTGCCCTCGGGATGCAAGGACGAGGACATCAGCGCCGCCTACCGCGACGGCGTGCTCGAGGTCCGCGTCCCCGTCGCCGATCAGGGGGAGGCCCCCGAGACCCGCAAGATCGAGGTCAGGCGGAGCTGAGGCGACGCCGGGGCCGTGACGGCGGCGGCGACGGACCNCACGGACGGCCCCGCCCGCGCGGTGCGTTGTGACGGAGGTCACCGGGACCTATCGTGGAGCCACAAGGATCGGTCCGCGAGCTCGAGGGGGCAACCGTCATGAGTGGTACGGAAGGTCGGATCGTGGTCGGCGTCGACGGTTCGGACGAGTCGAAGGAGGCGCTCCGGCACGGGGCGCGGCTGTCCGGGGCCCTGGGTGCCCCCCTCGAGGCGGTGATGTGCTGGGAGGACACCATCCTGTACGACGGCTACGGGGTGGCGGATCCCGAGGAGCTGCGCCGCGGCAGCGAGGCGCTCCTGGAGCGCACGGTCTCGGAGGCGTTCGACGACGGAACTCCCGAGGGCCTGGGCTCCCGGCTCGTGCGCGGCCGGCCGGCGAACGGTCTGATCGAGGTGAGCGAGGACGCCCTGCTGCTCGTCGTGGGCCGGCGCCGCGGCAGCGGGGTGGTCGGCAAGGCGCTGGGGTCCGTGAGCTCCGCGCTCGTCGCCCACGCCCGGTGCCCGGTCCTCGTGGTGCGCCACTGAGCGCGCCGGACGCGCACGAACGAAGGGAGCACGACCATGGTCGCAGCAGCGTCACAACGGATCGTCGTCGGCGTCGACGGGTCCGACTCCTCCCTCGAGGCCCTGCGGGAGGGCGCCCGGGTGGCCGGGACCCTGGGGGCGCCCCTGGCCGCGGTGATGTTCTGGGAGGGGCCGCCCGTCTACGAGGGGTGGGGAACGGTCGACCCCGCCGTGCCGCCCGCCGGGACGGAGGAGCGGCTGCGCTCCGCGATCGCCGGCGCGTTCGGGAACGAGGTCCCCGAGGGTCTCAGCGCGGAGCTCGTGCACGGCCGGGCGGCGGCCCGTCTCGTGGAGGAGAGCGAGCGTGCCCTCATGCTGGTCCTGGGCCGAGGTGGGCGCGGCGGCGTCCGGGGCGGGTCCCTCGGCTCGGTCTCCGGGGCGTGCGTGGCCCACGCCCGGTGCCCCGTCCTCGTCGTCCGCCACTGACCCGTCGTCCGACACCGAGCGGAGCGGTTCACCGGTCCGCGGCGCCCCCGGGCGCGAGGCGCTGCTCGGTCTCTGCGATCCGCCGCGCGGTGCGCAGGAAGCTGTCCGGGTTCAGCGAGATGGAGTCGATGCCCTCCCCGACCAGGAACTCGGCGAAGTCGGGGTGGTCGCTCGGGCCCTGCCCGCAGATGCCGATGGGGATCCCCGCGGCGTGGGCCTTGCGGATGGCCTCCCCGATCATCCGGGTCACCGCCTCGTCCCGTTCGTCGAACAGGGCACGGAGGGCCTCCGCGTCGCGGTCGACCCCGAGCACGAGCTGCGTGAGGTCGTTCGAGCCGATCGAGAAGCCGTCGAAACGCGTGGCGAACTGCTCGGCGAGCACCACGTTGGAGGGGATCTCGCACATCATGTAGACCTTCAGCCCGTGGCGGCCGCGCTCGAGGCCGTGGGCCGACATCTCGGCCAGCACGCGGTCGGCCTCGGCGGGCGTGCGGCAGAAGGGGACCATGACCACCACGTTGTCGAAGCCGATGTGCTCGCGCACCCGGCGCAGGGCCCGGCACTCCAGGGCGAAGCCCTCCCGGTACCGGGGGTCGTAGTAGCGTGAGGCGCCGCGGAACCCGAGCATCGGGTTCTCCTCGGCCTCCTCGAACGCCGCGCCGCCGACGAGGTGCGCGTACTCGTTCGTCTTGAAGTCGCTGAGCCGCACGATCACCGGCCGCGGGTGGTAGGGCGCGGCGAGCTTGGCGATGCCGGTGGCCAGGGTCTCGACGAAGTACTCGGGGCCGTCCTCGAAGCCCTCCGTGAGCTCCGCGATCCGCCGCCGCTCCTGCGCGCCGACCCGCTCGGGGTGGACGAGGGCCATGGGGTGGACCTGGACGATGTTGTTGACGACGAACTCCATCCGGGCCAGGCCCACGCCGTCGGCGGGCAGCCGCCACCACCGGAAGGCGGCCGCGGGACTGGCGACATTGACCATGAGGGCCGTGCGCCGGGCCGGGAGCAGCCCCAGGTCGACCTCCTCCACGTCGTACGCGAGGGTGCCCTCGTACACCGTGCCCCGGTCCCCCTCGGCGCAGGAGACCGTCAGCTCCTGCCCGTCGGCGAGGACCGCCGAGGCGTTGCCGGTCCCGACGACGGCGGGAAGCCCCAGCTCCCGGCTCACGATGGCGGCGTGGCTGGTCGGCCCGCCGTGGTCCGTGACCACGGCGGAGGCGCGCTTCATGACGGGCACCCAGTCCGGGTCCGTCATCTCGGCCACCAGCACGGACCCGTCCCGGAAGTCGTCGATGTCCGCGGTGCTCCGCACGACACAGGCCGGACCGGTGGCCACGCTGTCGCCCACGGCCGCGCCGACGGCGAGCACCCGGCTCCTCTCCCGGAGGTGGTGGACCGTGAAGCGCGACCCGCTGCGCCCGGCCTGGACCGTCTCCGGCCGGGCCTGGAGGAGGTGCAGCTCGCCCGTCAGCCCGTCCTTGGCCCACTCGAGGTCCATGGGCCGGCCGTAGTGGTCCTCGACGAGCACCGCCCAGCGGGCCAGGCGGAGGACGTCGGCGTCGTCGAGTACGAGGGCCCGCCGCTCCGCCTCGGTGGTGTCCACGACCCGCGTGGGTGCGGCCCCGGGCGGGGCGTGCTCGGCGTGGACCATCTTCTGCAGCTTGGCGCCCCGGCTGCGCTCCACGATCGGGGCCTCCGCCACGTCCAGCAGCGGCTTGTACACCATGTAGGTGTCGGGGTCCACGGCCCCCTGCACCACCGTCTCGCCCAGACCCCACGCGGCGCTGATCACGGCGACCCGGGGGAAGCCGGTCTCGGTGTCGATGGAGAACATCACCCCCGAGGCGCCCACGTCCGCCCGGACCATCTCCTGCACGCCCACGGACAGGGCGACGGCGGTGTGGTCGAAGCGCTTGAGCTCCCGGTAGGTGATGGCCCGGTCCGTGAACAGGGACGCGTAGCACTTCCGGCAGGCCTCCAGCAGCTGCTCCTCGCCGACCACGTTCAGGAACGTCTCCTGCTGGCCGGCGAAGCTCGCGTCCGGCAGGTCCTCGGCGGTCGCGCTGCTGCGCACGGCCACCGGGACGTCCGCGCGGCCGGTGCGCCGGCAGAGCTCCCGGTAGGCCCGGCGGATCTGCTCCGCGGTGTCCTCGGGGAACTCGCCGTGCAGGAACAGCTCCCGGACGGCGGCCCCGGTCTCCCGCAGCGTCGCACGTCCCGTGCGGTGTGCCTCGAGCCGATCCCGGAGGGCCGGGCCGATCCCGTTGGCCGCCAGATAGTCGCGGTAGGCGTCGGCGGAGGTCGCGAACCCCTCCGGCACGCGCACCCCGCGCCCGGCCAGGGCCCGGACCATCTCGCCGAGCGAGGCGTTCTTCCCGCCCACGCGGGGGACGTCGCCGATCCCCAGGTCCTCGAACCAGAGCACGTGGGGAGCGCTCACGTCAGCTCTCCTCGGCCAGCAGCTCCGCGCACGCCTGCTCGCACCGGCGGGCCGCCTCGGCCGAGACGGCGCAGTGCTCGTAGGCCTCGGCGTGTTCGTCGCACGCGTGCCCGCAGACGCGGGCCGCCTCCCGGCACGTCTCCAGCAGCGATCGGAGGACCGCACTGCCGCCTCCCGACTCGGGGAAGCCGCGGCGCGCGAGCACCTCCGCGGTGGCCGTGCAGAGGGCGGCGCAGTCCTGCTGGGCCCGCAGGCACTCGCGCAGCTCCGCGACGGCGTCCTCCTCCACGCAGGCGTCGGCGCCGATCAGGCAGCTCTCGGCCGTCTCGATGCAGGCCCTGATGCACTCCGCCTCGGCCGAGCGCTCCTCGCGCGAGACCTCCGGGGCCAGAGGATGGGCCATCAGTGCTCGGTGCACGGCGTTCACGGGACCTCCTGGGACGAGTGCGGGCGGGTTGCTCAGCCGGCGAGCCGGGAGTCCACGGCGACCCGGGCCGGTGCGACGTCCCCCGGCTCCCGGTGCCGCGCGCCCCGGCGGGCCCCGGTCCAGGAGGACAGGCGGGTGACCGTGCCGTGGCCGGGCAGCTCGGCCGGCAGGACGAACCCGACCGGCGGCGTGCCCTGGACGGCGTCGTCGTGCTCGGCGGCCCAGCGCAGGAGGCCCACCGCCGCCGGTTCGACGTGGTGGGCGGACGTGGCGTCGACGATCACCGCGATGCCCGGGACCAGGGTCCGGGCCCGGCGGACCACCGGGCACAGGGCGCGGTGGTTGACCTCCGTGAGGCACCCGGAGACCACCAGCCGGACGTGCCGGCCGTCGAGGTCCACCTGGACGAGAACGGACAGCTTGTGGTGCATGGTCTCCCCTTGCAGGTCGTCGTTCGTGGCCTGCTCCGCGGCCTCCGGGATTCCACGGTAGGGGTCCGTGACCTGGGTCACCAAGAAATCCGGCCGTCGATGGGCACATTTCTTCTACCGACGGGTAACCGGAGGGGGGGCGGCCGCCGCGGCGTGTCAGCCCAGGGGAGAGGGCATGCGGGTGCTGTCCGGCTCCAGGGGGTCGCGGCCCACCGTGCCGCGGAGCCGGGCGAGCGCGGCCATCACGTGGTAGACGACCAGGGTCGCGGCGGTGCCGAGGGCGATGCCCGCGAACTGCAGGCCGGAGGCGGCCCACGTGTAGTCGGCGACGCCGACGATCATGGCCACTGCCGCGGTCGTGAGGTTGACCGGGTTGGCGAAGTCCACGCGGTTCTGGACCCAGATCCGCACGCCCAGCATGCCGATCATCCCGTAGAGCACCGTGGCGGCCCCGCCCAGCACACCGGCCGGCACCGTGGCCACCGCCGCGCCGACGACGGGGAAGACGCTCAGGAGGACGGCCACGACCGCGGCCACCCAGTACGCGGCGGTGGAGTAGACGCGCGTGGCGGCCATCACGCCGATGTTCTCGGCGTAGGTCGTGGTCCCGGAGCCGCCCCCGGAGCCCGCGAGCACGGTCGCCAGCCCGTCGGACATGATGGCCCGCCCGATCCAGGGGTCGAGGTCGTCGCCGGTCATCAGGGCCACGGACTTCACGTGACCGATGTTCTCGGCCACCAGGACGAGGATCACGGGGACGAACAGCCCCATCAGCGGCAGGTGGAACTCCGGGACCTGGAAGGGGGGCAGGCCGAAGAGCCCCTGCTCCTGCCAGGCGCTGCCGATCCGGGCGAAGTCCACCTCGCCGCGCGCGACGGCCGTCAGGTAGCCGATCAGCACCCCCAGCAGGATGGACAGCCGCCCGGGCAGCCCCCGGAAGAGCACCGAGACGAGGATGATCGACGCGAGCGTCACGAGGGCCGTGACGGGCGCGGCCATGAAGTTCTCCTTGGCGGACGGGGCGAGGTTGAAGCCGATCAGGGCCACGATCGTGCCCGTGACGAGCGGGGGCATGAGCCGCTGCAGCCAGTCCGTGCCCGCCACCTGGACGACCAGGCCGATGAGGAACAGTGCCGCACCGGCCATGACGACCCCGCCCAGCGCGCCGCCCGGACCGTACTGGGACACGGAGGCGGTGATCGGGGCGATGAACGCGAAGGAGGAGCCGAGGTAGGAGGGCACCCGCCCGGCGGTCACCAGCAGGAACAGCATCGTGCCCACCCCGGAGAACAGCAGGGTGGTCGAGGGCGGGAAACCGGTGATCAGCGGCACGAGGAACGTGGCGCCGAACATCGCCACCACGTGCTGGGCGCCGATCGCTCCGGTCCGCGGCCAGGTGAGCCGTTCCCTGGGCCTGACCACCTCTCCGGAGGTGACGGTGCGGCCGTCGCCGTGGAGGCGCCAGCCCAGTCCGAGGCGGTTGGCGGTGGTGCGTCCGGGCACGGGGGAACTCATGCGGGTCTCCTCGACGGCGGGGTGGGCCCGGAGCCGGGCCGCCACCACTGTACTCGGTGTCCCCGCCCCCGGCACGGGCGTCCGGGGTTCGCACGTGTCGGAGCGCGCCCATATGATCAGGGGGATGATGAAAACTTCCACGGCGGCCCCCGGTGTGGGCGACGCCCACACCGCTCGCGGCATGCCCGGACCACGACCACGAGGACCGTTCGGTGAGGACCTGCTCGCGGTGCTCGGCGACGCCCCCTGCTCCCCGGGGGCCGAGTCCCGGGCGTGCCGGCTGCCGGCCGCGGCCCGGGCCGCGGTGTCGCGGTCCGGCGACCTCCTCGCCGACGAGGACGTCCAGCTGGGCCTGTTCGCCCTGCACGCCCTCGCCCACCAGGGGATCCAGGGCGTCGACGACCGGTGGGAGACCCACCCCGAGCTGGTCCGGGTCCGGGGGATCCTCTCCGACGCGCTCGAGGCGCGGCTGCGCGCCGCCGTGCCCGCCGACCCCGTGCCCGGCAGCCCGCAGGCGGTCGCGGACGCCCTCTTCGGGATCGCCGCCGACGACGACGGGCCCAGCCTCGCGCGCCACCTCTCCGGCCGGGCCACCGCCGGGCAGGCGCGGGAGTACCTCCAGCTGAAGTCCGTGTACCAGCTGATCGAGGGGGATCCGCACACGTGGGCGATCCCGCGGCTGAGCGGCCGGGCCAAGGCCGGGCTGATCGAGATCCAGGTCGACGAGTACGGCGGGGGCCACGCCCACCGCATGCACGCGGCGCTGTTCGCGGCCGCGATGCGCGAGGCCGGGCTGGACGACACCTGGGGCGCGGCCGCGGACCGCGTGCCCGCGGCATGGCTGTCGGGGGTCAACACCGTCATGATGTTCGGGCTGCAGCGCCGGCTGCGCGGCGCCTCCGTGGGGCACCTGGCCATGTACGAGATCACCTCGTCGGGGCCCTCCCGCTTCCTGGCCCGGGGCTTCCGGCGCCTCGGGCTTCCGGCCGCGGCCGCGTTCTACGACGAGCACGTGGAGGCCGACGCCGCGCACGAGCAGATCGCCGCCCGCGACATGGCCGGCGGGCTCGTGGTCGAGGACCCCGCGGTCGCCGCCGACGTCTTCTTCGGGGCGCGCTGCGTCCTGCACGTCGACGCGCTCGCGGCCGGAGCGACCCTGGACCGCTGGGCGGCCGGGGAGTCCGCGCTGCGGGCGGGGTCCCCGGCCGGGGCGCGGGCCGGTGCGGCGGGGCTCGCCCCGTGAGCGCGCGGACCCCCGGGGAAGGGGAGGGCGGCGCCCGCCCCCAGGAGCCCGTGACCATCACCGTGTGTCCGGACGGACCGCTGCTCGTGCGCGGCGGCTACGAGCTGCGCGACGGCGACGACCGTCCCCTCGACCCGGGCCGGGCGACGGTCGCCCTGTGCCGGTGCGGGGCGTCGTCGATCAAGCCGTTCTGCGACGGCACGCACAAGCGGGCGGGGTTCCGGGCCCGCTGAGCGTCAGCGGCGCGGACCCGGCTCGCGCAGCAGCCACTGGGCGAGGCCGTCGAGCACCATGCCGATCAGCCCGATCACGAGGATGACCACGAGCATCTCGTCGTAGGCCAGCCGGTCGCGGGCGTTGAGGATCTCGTAGCCCAGCCCGCTGCTGACGCCCAGCATCTCGGCCGGGACGATCACGACCCACGAGATGCCCAGGGCCAGCCGGACACCGGTCATCACGAACGGGCGGATGCTGGGCATGACCACGGTCCGCAGTCGCTCCACCGGCGTGGCGCCGAGCGTCCTGGCGACCCGCAGGTGCAGCGGGTCCAGCGCCGCCACACCGGCGGCGGTGTTCATGGTGATCGGCCAGACCGCGGCGGCCGCCACCAGGAAGACCACGGGCGCGTTGCCCACGCCCAGCAGCGCCACGGCCACCGGCGCCCACGAGAGCGGGGAGACCATCCGCAGGAACTGCACCACCGGGGCGCTGGCCCAGCGGAACCGGCGGTAGGAGCCGATGAGCAGGCCCAGGGGAACGCCGACGACCGTGGCGGCCGCGAGCCCGGCGAGCAGGCGCCACAGGCTCGTCAGCCCGTCCTGGACCACGACGCCGCGCTCGAGCAGGGAGGCCAGGGCGCCCGGCAGACGCTCCGGCTGGAACGCGGCGATCATGGTGCTGGCCTCCGCGGCCGCGTGCGTGAAGGCCCACCACACGGCGACCGCGGTCAGCACGCCGAAGACCGCCCACGCCGGCCCGATCGGCTGCGGCCGGCGCGACGGGCGCCCGGCGGCGGGGCGGGCGCCGTCGTCGAGGTCGGTGGGGCGGGCCGGGGTGTCCGGCCGGTGCGGGGCGCTCATGGGCGGATCTCCTCGGTGCGGGTCGTGCCGGTCAGGCCGAACACGCCCGGTCCGCCGGCCCTCTCGATGCTGCGGGTCACGAGCGTGTCGTCGACGAGCTCGCGGTGGGCGGTGGCCGGGTCCAGCCCGGCCAGGAAGCCGGCCGGCGCGTCGACGACGGTCTCCTGCATGGACCGGACGAGTTCCTCCGTGAAGCTCGCGTACGGGTAGGGGCGGAAGTCCAGCCGCTCGCCGTGCCAGGCCGGGTTCTCCAGCGCGTCCCGGTGCTGCGCGGCGTGGTAGGTCAGGGCCGTCTGGATCACGGGTCTGGGCTGGGGCAGGTAGTCCGCGGCGAGCAGGGCCGCGGTCTCGGGACGGTTGGTCCGGGCCCACGCCTGTGCCCGCACGAGGGCGTCCATGAACCCGGCCGCCTGCTCGGGCCGGTTGCGGATCAGCTCGCCGCGCAGCATGGTCACGCAGCACGCGTGGTCCCGCCACACGTCCCCGAGGAAGCGGTGGATGGTGCCGACGTCGCGCGCCTCGGCCGCCGCGTTGAACGGGTCGGCCACCACGTAGCCGCCGATCACCCCGTTGTTGAGCGCCGGGAGCATGTCCGAGGGCGCCATCGGGAAGAGGGCGACCGTCCGGCGTCCGGCGGACGGGGCCTCGCGCATGACGGGGGTCAGCCCCTTCTCCCGCAGCATCTTCTGCACGATCACGTTGTGCACGGACCACCACGCCGGGATCGCCACGGACTCCCCGGCGAGGTCCTCGAGCCGCTCGACGTCCGGGCGGACCGTGAGCGAGGAGCCGTTGATGTGGTTCCACGCCGTGATCCGGACGTCGGCCCCGAGCCCGTAGCGCATGTACAGGCCCATGGGCATGAGCATGTGGATCGCGTCCACCTTGCCCGCGACGAACGCCTCGGACAGGGACGCCCAGCTGCGGAACAGGACCGGGTCGGCGACCGGGACGGCGGCGTCGTCGTAGTACCCGTGGGCGTGCGCGACCAGCAGGGGAGTGGCGTCCGTGATGGGCAGGTAGCCGATCCGCACCGGGCGCGACGGGCCTCCCGCGCCGCGGGTCTCCCGCTGCGCCCCGGCGTAGAGGGACCCCGCGCCCCACCCGAGGCCGGTGAGCGCCGCGGCACCCGCCCCCGCCCGCAGCAGGACGCGCCGGCTCGGCCCGGCGGCGCTCATATCACCCAGTTCCCGGAACCGGTGTCGGTCCCGCGGTAGTGGGCGAGGATCTGCTGGGCCGTCGTGCCGTCACGGGCCGGCACCCACTGACGGCTGAATCCCCGGGGACCGGCGAAGAACCCGATCCGGTCGCCGAGCGTGATCGCCTCGTCGACGTCGTGGGTCACGAGGAAGACGGTGAGCTCCAGCTCCGTCGCGAGCCCGCGCAGCCACAGCTGGAGGTCCTTGCGGGTCGCGGGGTCCAGGGCGCTGAACGGCTCGTCGAGCAGCAGGACGTCGGGGCGCACGGCCAGGGCACGGCCCACGGACACCCGCTGCGCCTGCCCGCCGGAGAGCTCCTGGACCGGGGTGTGCGCGAGGGCGGTGAGGCCGAGGATCCCGAGGAGCTCCTCGACCCGGGAGTCGTCGAAGCGGTCCCGGTTGCGCCGGTACCGGCCGCCCAGCGCGATGTTCTCCCGCACCGACAGCCACGGGAACAGCCCGGGGTCCTGGAAGACGACGGCGAGGCGCTCGTCGGCGTTCCCGAACTCGATGCTCCCGCCGTCCAGCGGCTCGAGCCCCGCGATGGCGCGCAGGAGGGTCGACTTCCCGGAGCCGCTGGGCCCCAGCACGGCCAGGGTCTCGCCGTTGTGCAGGGTCAGGTCCACGCCGTCGAGGGCGGGCGCGGAGGCCCCGGGGTAGCTCTTGCGCAGCCCGCGGACGGTGAGCGCGGGCCGGGCCGCGCCGGTGCTCAGCCCTGGTTCCGCAGCACCCACCGCAGGTGTCCTTCCGTGGGGGACTGGACCGGCAGGAACGCGGCCTCGCGGACCCGGCGCGCCGTGGGCGAGGACATGGCGTAGCCCCGCCCGCCCACGACCTTCGCCTCGATCCTGGTGGCCGCGCCGGTCAGCAGCGCGGCGTCCAGGCGCAGCGCGAACACCTCGCGCGGACCGTTGTCCCGGGGTGTCCCGGCCAGGCGCAGGAGCGCGGCGCGCAGCCGCCGCTGCTCGGCGATCGACTCCTCCAGCTCCTCCCGGAAGACCTCGGCGACACCCTCCATGCCGTCGCGCGCGGCCGTGAGGGAGGCCGCCGACAGGCCCAGGCAGAAGGCCGTCTGGAGCAGCAGGAAGGGGCCGCGGACGGCGGCCAGGAACCCGGGGAGGTCCTCGCTGAGCACGTCCTGGACCGGGTCCACCGGGACGTTCTCGAGCCTCAGGACACCGGAGGCCGTCGCGTTGAGCGCCATGAGGTCCTCCAGCAGGCGCACCGTCACCCCCGGCGCCGAGACCCGCGTCCGCACCACCGTGCGGGTGCCGTCCTCGCGCACGGCCGGCAGCACCACGAGGCCCTCGGGGTAGAGGTTGGAGGCCCACGGCACCGTGCCGTCGAGCACCGGTCCGTCCGGGCCCTCGGTGAGCGTCACGGGGATCCGCCCGATCCCGGCCGCCTCCTTGAAGGCGGGGGCCATCGCCGAGCAGCCGGGCACCGCGCCGGAGCGCATCTCCGGCGGGATCGCGGTCCCGGTGGCGTGGAGGTACTCGACGGCCGCCCGGTGGGCCCACAGCGAGAACGCCGTCGCGGTGCACTCGGCGGCGAGGTCGAAGACCACCGCGGCCTGCGGGGCGAGCGAGCCCGTGAGGCCCAGGTCCAGCAGGCCGCGGGCGCCCAGTTCGCGGAGGGTCTCGAACGGGGACACGGCCGACGCGTCGACGTCCCGGGCGCGTGCGGCGGCGGCGGCGCGCACGACGCCGTGGTCGGGGTAGTAGACCAGCGGCGCGAGGAGGTCCTGGTCCGCGGGCCGGGACCCGAGGGACGGGGATCGGGTGGACTGGGTCATGGGCTTCCGTTCTGCCGTGGACGTCTGCTGGTCGGACCGGGGCCGCCCGCGAAACGGCCCGCGGCGGCCCCGGGACCGGGACCGCCGCGTGGGGGCGTCGCCGCCCGGTGGCCGAGCGGGTGGAACCAATCAGACGTTGAGCTTGAACATCCGGTCGAACGGCGTGCCCACGGCCTGGCGGGCGCGCTCCACGGACGCCTCGTCGGGGGCGTTGTAGAAGCACAGGCACTTGGCGGTGTCCTCGCGCACGTAGGTCCGCAGGAAGGAGACCTCGGGGACCTCGGCGTACTTCGGGGAGTTGGCCTTCTTGCGTGCCAGGTACTGCTCCATGGTGATCTCGGCGGGGATGTCCCACTCGACCAGGTACTGGGCGTCGCCCTTGAGCTTCTTGATGTCCTCGAGCTCGGCGCCCACGAGGCGCACGGCGTCGGGGCCGGTCACCTCCACGGCGGCGTCCCCGGCGGCGGAGCGCACCGTCTGGGCGAGGCCCTCGGCGGTGTCGGACTCGACGATCACGAAGACGCGTCCGTGGTCGGCGGTGACCTGGGACTCGATGAACTCCGCGCCGGCGGCGGAGACGGCCTCGGAGACGGAGGCGATGAGCTGGGAGACGGCGTCCTTGGACGGTGCCGCGGGAACGATCTCGAGCAGGTGCAGGGACATGCTGGTTCCTTCCGGACGGGAGGGGCTCCTCGGCCGGAGCCCGATGGGGTGCTGGTCCCAGGCTAGGCACGCGGTCCGCGGAGGGTCCCGGATGTCGTCACACGGCGCAACACAAAGGGTGCTGCCCCCTCCGCACTTGACCCGGGTGCTCCGCCGGGAGATACTGCGCCACTCCCCGGTGGGGTGGCCGATACCCTGGAGCCGTGCGCGCGGAGGAGCTGAACCGGTCCGTCCAGGACTACCTGAAGACCATCTGGCTGGCCCAGGAGTGGTCCTCCGACGCCGTGACCACCACGGGACTGGCCCAGCGGCTCGGGCTCTCGCCGTCCACGGTGTCGGAGGCCGTCCAGAAGCTGGCGGCCCAGGGGCTCGTCGCACGGCACGGCCGCGGCGGGATCACCCTGACGGAGCGGGGCCGGGAGGCGGCGCTGCAGATGGTCCGCCGCCACCGGATCCTCGAGGCGTTCCTGACCAGCAGGCTCGGCTACGGGTGGGACGAGGTGCACGACGAGGCGGAGGTGCTGGAGCACGCCGTGAGCGAGCGGTTCGTCTCGAGGATCGACGCCCTCCTCGGCCACCCCGAGCGGGATCCGCACGGGGACCCGATCCCGCGCGGGGACGGCACCGTGCCCCCTGCCGCGGCGGTCCCCCTGGCCGACGCACCGCCGGGAGCCACGGTCGTCGTGACCCGCGTCTCCGACGCCGATCCCCGCCTGCTGCGCTGGCTCGGCGACCACGGCATCCGCCC
>NZ_JBISWL010000012.1:0-29289 GCF_044462265.1 Kocuria rhizosphaerae | reverse complement strand
GCCGCCCGGCGGCCGCCACGACGTCGGTGGCGGCCCCGGGCACGTGGGCCGGGACGACGCCCGCCCCGGGGGGTGCGACCTCCGGGCTCGGCGGGGCCGGGGGCACCGGCGCGGGCGGGGCGGTGATCACGGGACCGAAGAGCCCGGTCAGCGCGGCGCGGATCGCGGCGTCGAGGACCCGCAGCGCCTCGGGACCGTCGGTGCCGTAGCGACCGGGGGCGAGGAAGAGCTCGGTGTCCGTCACGAAGGCCGGCACCCCGCCCAGGGAGGCGTCCCGGTGGATCTGCAGCCGCGACGGGTCGACGCCGAGGAGCCCCCGGTAGACCTCCGCGAGGCGGGGGCTGAGCGGCTCGCCGGGGGGCAGGGCGCCGCCGGGCAGGCGGATCGTGGCCTGCCCGCCGGAGCGGGGGGCCTCGACGTTCTCCGCGGGCCGCCACACGGCCTCGGCCGGCAGGGACCGCAGGTCCACCCCGAGGGCGGCGCCGCGCAGCGTGACGGCGGGCGCGGCCAGGGGCTGCTCCGGGTCCCAGCCCTCCACCGTCCACGTGGCCTCCCCGAGACGCAGGCCGGCGAGCCCCACCCGGGCGGACATCGCGACGGTGCCGTCGAGGGAGCCGTCCGAGCGGAAGCCGGCCCGGCCGTGGAGCTCGGCGAACGGGACGCGCCCGCTCAGCAGGACCTCCCCGCCGGCCGCGCCCCACTCGGCGCGCACCGCCGCGAGCCCGCCGGCGGTCGTGGCGCCGAGCTCGACGACGCCCGCCCCGTCGCGGGCACGCGGCACCGAGCGCAGCACGGTCTCCGCGTCCGGTCCGCGCGCGGCCGTGGCGGTGTCGGCGGCGAGGTCGGCGGCCGAGCGCGTGGCCCCCGCCGAGGCGGTCTCCGTCCCGCGGGCCCGGACCGCGGGGGCGCTCACGCCGGCACCGTCCGTCCCGCCTTCTCGAACTGGCGGCGCACGCCGGTCAGCAGGTGCCCGGCCGTGACGACGCCGCCGTCCGCGGCGGCGAGGTAGGCGGCGTCCAGCACGGCGTCGCGGATCTGCGCCCCGGTCAGGGGGTAGCGCCGGGCGAGGCCGGTGAGGTCGACGCCGGGCTCCAACGGGAGCCGTTCCGGGGCGACGGCCGCCCAGAGCCGTTCCCGCTCGGCCGGGCCGGGCTCGGGGAACTCGACCATGACGTGGATGCGGCGCCGGAAGGCGGTGTCGATGTTGGCGAGCAGGTTCGAGGTGAGGACCACGACGCCGGGGTGCTGCTCGACCCGCGACAGCAGGTAGGAGACCTCCTGGTTCGCGTAGCGGTCGTGGGCGTCGCCGATCTCGGTGCGGGCGCCGAAGACGGCGTCCGCCTCGTCGAAGACGAGCACGCAGTGCTCGCGCGCCGCCCGGTCGAAGACCTTGGCCAGGGCCTTCTCGGTCTCGCCGATGTACTTGGACACGAGCGCGGAGAGATCCACGACGTACGCGGGCAGCCCCGCCGAGGCCGCCAGGGCCGCCGCCGTCATCGTCTTCCCGGTCCCCGGGGGGCCGTGGAAGAGGGCGATGAGCCCGGACGCGTTGTCGTGGTGGGCGCCGAAGCCCCAGTCCTCGACGACGACGTCACGGTGGGCGATCCGGGCCGCGAGGTCGTCGATGCGGGCGCGGGCGGCCGCGGGCAGGACGACGTCCCCGAGGTCGTGGACCGTGGTGAGCAGCCGGGCGGGGAAGTCCGACGACGCCGTGGGCGCCGCCGGTGGCAGCCCCAGCACCCAGGCGAGCAGCCCCGGGTCGGGCCGCAGTGCCCCGGACAGGTCGTCCGGCGGGTCGAGGACGAGCAGCCCCCGGGACCGCAGCCGGCCCTGGGCCGAGAGCAGGACCGTGGCGTCGAGCCGGCCCCGGAAGGAGCGGGCCACGAGGGCCCGGGCGACCTCGCCGGTCAGCCCGGCCACGCCCGGCCGGTCGGTGAGCCCGCCGTAGCGCACCGCGAACCGCTCGTCCACGAAGGGGGCGACCGCGGCCACGAGCACCACGGCCTCCGCCGCCGACAGCCCGGTCAGGGCGATGACCTCGGCCAGCGGTCCCGTCCCGTCGAAGCGCCGCAGGGGCGGCAGCCCCTCGCCCTCGCCCTCGATGCCGAGGCGGCGGCCCGCCGGCCCGCCGCGGCGCTCCTCCACGCGCACGGCGATCAGCGCGTCGAGGAGCTCCAGCGCCGCCCGCAGCTCGGCGACGGGTGCTGCTGCTCCCCGTTCCGCGGCGGGTGCGCCGGCCGGGGCGCTCACCGGAACCTCACGGTGAGCGGGGGCGACCACGGCAGCTTGAGCAGCCCCACCGGGTAGGGCAGCAGCGGCAGCAGGACGTCCAGCGGGTGGGTCGCGGCGGTGAGCAGCACCGGGTCCCGGTCGGTGTCCAGGACGCCGGAGCGGGCGATCCACGAGTGCCGCACGAAGACCTCGCTCGAGCGCTCGAAGCCGGGCAGCAGCGCCGCGAAGGAGGCGAGCACGCCGGCCGCGGAACCGGCCACCTCAGCGAGGGCGGGCAGGGGCACGCGGGTCCGCCGGAGCGGTTGCAGCGGATCGGGCCGCCCGGCCAGCAGCCGCACGAGCGGGTCGTCGGCGGCGGCCGGGTCGTCGGGGTCCACGACGGCGGCCAGCGCCGCCTCGCGCACGTCGACGGGGTCGAGGTCCGGGTGCAGGTCCTCGGCCCGCCGGCAGTGGTCGCCGAGCCAGGGGTAGAGCAGCACGAGCCCGGCGGCCCGGGTGAGGCCCGCGGGCGGCAGGTCGCCGCCGTCCTCGTCCGCGAGCTCGGCGAGCAGGGCGAGCCGGGTCAGGACCTCGCGCTCGGCGGCGCCGCCGGCCCCCGGGGCCTCGGGCGGGGGTTGCCCCTCCGGGCGGGCCGGACCGCGGGCGTGGCCGTGCGCCGGGTCCCCACGGACCGGGTCCCCGCGGACCGGGTCCACGGGCCCGGGCGGACCGGGGGGCGCGGGGGCGGAACCCTCCGCGGCGCCGGAGCCGGGCGTCGGGAGGTCCAGGGCCGCGGCCAGGCGGCGCAGCAGCAGCGTCCACTCGGCGGCGGGCAGACGCTCCCGGACGGCGGCGGCGGTCCGGGGGTCCCCGAGGGCCAGCAGCGCGGGCGGCAGCCGCCGGCCCGGCTCGGGGCTCGCGAGCCAGTCCCGGGCCGCGGCCGCGGGATCGGCCCGTCCGCGGGCCGCCCGCGCTCGGTCGGCCGGCGGACGGGCGCCCGGCGCCTCGCGCCGTCCCCTCCCGTCCCGGTCCCCGGAGCGGGAGGGGGCGCCGGGCCCCGCGGCGAGCACACCGGCCCGGACGGCGTCCGCCCAGAGCACGGCGAGGGTCTCGTCGTCGTGGTCGGCGACGTCGAGCGCGACGACGACCCGGTCGACCACGACGTCGCCGACGTCGGCCAGCGCCCGCTCGAGCGCGCGCGGCAGGACCGTGGCCGCCACGCGCGCCAGCCGCCGCGCGGCGGGACCGCGCAGCCGCAGCGTGTCGACCGCGACGTCGGTCACGGCAGCAGCCCCCCGAGGTCGCGCAGCTGGGCGTCGAGCCGGCGGCCGAGGTCCTCGCTGACCCCGGAGGCCTTGACCGCGGTCCGCAGGGCCCCGAGCACCTCGAGGGTGGCCGCCGCGATCGCCGTCGCGTCGGCGGGCGCCTCGGGTCCCACCGCCTCGGCGAGCTTCTCCCGGGCGCGGTCGGCGGCGGTGACGTGGCGCTGGAAGTTCCGGTTCCCGGGTGCGGGCAGGGTGCGCATCGCCTCGAGCGTGGTCGCCGCGAAGTCCACGACGCCCTGGCCCAGGGCCTTGTCGACCCCCGCCGTGCGGACGTCGAGGTCGGGCCGGAGGCCCCCTCGGCCCGGGAACCGCTGGAGGACGTCGATCTTGCCCTCGAGGACCGTGATCCGGCCCTGGATCGCGCCGACGTCCTGGAGGCCCTGCTCGACGGTGTCGATGCGGGTGCCGAAGGATCCGGGGTCGAAGCTGTCCTTGTAGCCGGTGAAGTCCTGGCGCAGGACGGTGAGGTCCCCGCCGAGGTCCGCGAGCGCCGTCCGCGTCTCCTCGATCCGGGCGTCGAGGCCCGCGGCGAGCCCGGTGACCTCCCCGGCGGCCTTCTGCGCGGCGTCGACCGCCTCCATCGCCGCGGGGAGGGCGGTCCCGACGAGCCGGGTGTTGCGCAGGGCGGGGACCCGGCCGGTGGCGACCACGGTCCCGCCGGAGTCCACGGACAGCACGATCGTGTCCGAGGGGCTGAACCCGCCCGAGGGCAGGTACCCCTCGAGGGCCTGCGCGTCGCCGGGGGCCAGGACGCGGACGTCGGCGAGGCCGCCCCGGTCCGTGATGTGGCCCTCCAGGACGTTCCTGACGTCGGTGCCGGGACGGCCGATGTAGTCCGTCGCCCCGATGACGCCGTCCTCGAACCGGTCCCACCGCTCGGTCTCGTAGATCCGCCACGGCTCCTTCCAGGGCGGCTCCTCGGGCGGGTACCAGATCGGGCCCAGGGGGTCGAGGGGCTCGAACTCCCACTCCCACGGTCTCCGCCAGTCGTCCGGGATCACGGGCGGCGGGTAGTAGATGTTGACGCACCTGCCCTTGACGAGGATGGAGCCCTTGGGGCACGCCACCGGGTCCGGGGTGGTCCCCGAGGGCACGGGGTCCGGCGGCGCGTAGCCCGCCAGCAGCGCCTCGAGCTCGTCGCGGTACCGGCCGGCGGGGTCCGTGCAGGTTCCGCCCAGGAAGGCGTCGGTGAGCCCGCGCGGCGGCTCCCAGGCGTGCCGGTAGGCGCAGTCGAAGACCCAGGCGGACCCGACCTGGTGCACCCAGCCCAGCACCACGCCCGGTGTCGTCGTCGGCCGGTCGCAGGAGAGCCGCACGAGGGCCTCGATCCGCAGCAGGTCGAGGGCGGCGAAGAGCACCATGTTCAGCCAGCCCGCCTTGTACCCCTTGATGCCGGCGGAGTCCCCGGAGGCGATCGACGTGGCCTGCAGCTTCGCGATGAGGGCGGGGTCCGCCAGGGGCGCCGTGCCGTTGGTGAGCCGGGTGGCGACGGCGTCCCGGAGGGCGGTGTAGGAGTTGATGGGCGTGGAGTCGAGGGCCAGGCGGAGGGGCTCCACCGCGAGCAGCGGGTCCGCGGCGAAGTCCATCCGGGTGCCGGTGACGCGGCCGGCGACGGTGCGCACGGCCACGGACCTGGTGTGCAGCTCCGCGTGCCCGGCGCAGTTCTCCTCGCCGCACTCGGGGGCCGGTTCGACCGTGTCGGTGGCCTCGAGCACCACGCTGAAGCCCCCGGGGCCGGTGGCGACGAAGTCGTAGGACGGCGTCATCGCGACCGGCGCGAGGGAGATCGTCTCGGCGGCCGCCAGGACGAGCGGCTCCCCGCGCTGGTCGACCGCCAGTCCCGGCCGGACGGTCAGGGTGGCGCCGGCGACGGTGCCCCCGAGGCCGCAGTTGACGCCGAAGCCCGTCATCCGGCCCACCAGGCGGTCGCGCGCGTGCAGGAACGCGCGGAGGTCGTTGAGCTCCGCCGCGGTGAGGGTCTGACCGCCCTCGAAGACGGGGTACTGGTTGTCTGACATCGCTGGTTTCCCTTCGGACTACTCGTCCGGCTCGGTCGGGAGGAGCCCGACGTCGAGCCGGTCGACGCTGCGGCCCTCGTCGATGCACTCGTGGATGTGGACGCCGCTCTCGTGGCTCACCACGGAGACGACCGAGCACAGCAGGGCGTTGAGGTCCCGCTGCTGCTGCTCCACGGCCGCGGCGTAGTCCGCGACGTCGGACGCCGTGGGGTCCTCGGGGAGCACCGGGGGCGAGCCCAGCACCGCGAGGTCCTCGAACACGTCCGGGTCCACAAAGCAGACCCGGACGCGCACGTGCGCCGGCGCGTAGCGGCGGACGAACCCGGCGGCCTCCGCCCGCCGGGCCCACGTGTCGAATCCGGGGGTGCCGGGCACGAACAGCGTGGCGGTGTACGGCAGGCCCGTGAGCCCCGGCCCCGGCGCCGTGAAGTGCTCGAGCAGGTACGGCGCGCCCGCGGGCGGCAGCCCGAAGTACAGGCAGAACCAGCTGAGGAACCCGCGCGGGGTGCCGCGGCGCCGCCACAGGCGGGCGCACCGGGCCAGGAACTCGCGGCGCCGCCCGAGGCCGGCCTCGTCGCGGGTCCAGCTCGCCGGGAACACGAAGCCCGCCCACGCCGCGACGTCGTCGTAGGCCCCGAGGTAGGCGTCGAGGAGGGCGTCGGCCCCGGCGTCCAGGGGCAGGTCGGTGGGCCAGCGCAGCACGGCGTCGGGGCCCAGCCCGGTGAGCAGGTCCTCAAGACGCTCGACCACCGCGTGGCTGAGCTCGTCGGCCAGGCCCAGGTACGCGTCGACCTGCGCGAAGGAGACGGCGTCCTCCTGGTAGACCGCCGGGAGCTGGGCCGAGAGCCGGGTGTGGTCGGGGCTACGCATCGTGGCACTCCGTGGCCAGGGCGAAGCGCACGCGCAGGCAGTCGTCCTCCGCGAGCGCCGGCACCGCGTTCTTCGGGATCGGCAGCTGCCCGGCCGACTGGGGCACGAAGCCGGCCTCCCCCCGGACCTTCATCGCCAGCCGCTCCACGCCGTGCACGAGCGGGTTGCCGGCCACGGCCTCGACGACCTCGCTGAAGCGCACGGGCCGCCCCGGGAGCCAGCCGCCCGGCGGCTGGTCGGCGCGCGGCCACGGCCCGTCCACGCCCGCCGGGGGCCGGGCCACCGTCTCCTCGGGGCGGCCGGCGGCGAAGAACGCGCTCAGCCGGGCCCTAACGTCGGCGACGACGGCGGCCCGGTCGGTGCCCACGCCGGTGACGAGGACCGCCTGGACCAGGACCGGGGCGTCCTCGAGCAGGCTCGCCCCCACCTCGTCGCCGATGAGCCGGCGCGGCTCGAGGTCGTCGCGGTCGGTGCGCCAGTCGGGGAACGGCGCACCGGCCTCGGGCCCCACGGCGGCCCGGAGCACCGCCCGCAGGAAGGCGTCCGTGCCGCCGGTCCCGGCGACGCGCTCGACCACGAGGGTCAGGGCGGCGGCGTCCTCGTCCACCGCCACGGAGCTCAGCGTCCCGGTGGGCAGGCCGTTCCACGCGACCCCGGGCAGGCGCCCGGGCACCGCCCACGCGCGGCCGACCTGGGGGTGGGCGCGGGCCCGCCGCGCGTAGTCCTCGGCGGTGACGGGCTCGCACGTCAGGGCCTGGACCGGGTGCGGGGGCCACACGGCCGTGCGCCCCTGCGGGTCCTCCAGGTCCTCGGGCACCGTGCCGGGCGGCTCCGGGGCCGCCGCCATGGCGATCCGGGCCTCCTCCGGGTCCAGGCCGTCGGCCAGGAGGGCGTCGCGGACGGCCGGGGCGGTGGCGGCGGTCGCCGCCCGCACCTGCTCGAGCCGGGCCGCGAGGGCCTCCCGGGAGAGCCGGCGGCGCTCGCGGCGGACGAGGGCCGCGATCTCCTCCTCCCACAGGGGGAGGGAGAACGCGAGCTCGGCGGCCGCCCGGGCGTCGCCGGCCGCCGGGTCGTCCGGGTCGCGGTGGGCGGCGACGGCGTCGGCGACGACGTCGGCCCGCTCCTGGGCGGTCCGCCGCACCAGCCGGGAGCGCATGAGCGCCACGACCGCCGGGCGCAGCGGCGCGGAGAGCACCGCGGACCAGGGCGCCCGGGACAGCAGCGCGACGGCCTCCGCCGCGGAGGCGCAGCCGTGCACCAGGGGCTCGAGGACCACGGCGGAGGTGGGGCCCGGGGCGGCCAGGGCGTTCGCGATCGCGGTGAGGGACCCTGCCGGCAGGCTCGCGTGCCAGTGCCGGTCGGCGTCGGCGGCCCAGCCGCGGGTCTCGAGGGGCCAGCCGTCGAGGCGCCGCTCGGCCACCCGGTAGTGCAGGTCCGCGAGACCGAACGCGGCCACCTCGGCGAGCGTGACGCCGGGGTCCACCGGGTTGTGGTCGGTCCATCCCGGGGCGGCCGTGGCCGCGAGCCGCCGCATGAGCCGGGCGCGCACCGTCTCCCAGTCGGCGTCGGGCGGCTCGGGGACGAACCGGGCGATGGGTGCTCCGGGTGGCGTGGTCACAGCTGCTCCTCGCACGTGAGGCGGTGGTCGGTCCCCGAGCAGTACAGGCCCCGGCACGGGTCCACGGCGACCTGCTCCACCGCGGCCCCGCCGGCGTCGTGCAGCGCGAAGGACGTCACGACGTCGACCACGGGGAGGCGCTCGAGGAACGCCACGAGCGTGGACGCGTAGAGGGGGCGGCCCCAGCGGACCGGGGTGGTCCCGGTCGGGTGCAGCACCGCCTCGAGGGCCGAGATCACGGCCTCCTTGCCGGTCAGGGCCGCGATGCCGCGGCGCAGGGTGATCTCGGCGACCACCGTGACCGGGACGTACTCGGGGCACAGCACGTGCACCGCGGCACCCATGGGCCTCAGCGGTCCGAGGGCGTCGACGACCCGCCCGGAGAGGCTGACCGAGGGCCGCGGCCGGGGGTCGAGCGGCCGGTCGGGGACGACCACGAGCCCGACGCTGCCCGGGGCGGCGGCGCCCGTGCGGTCCGTGTGCGGCAGGCACAGCACGGCCGCGACCTCCGGGAAGGACAGCGCCACGAGCTGCTCGTAGTCCCACGGCGTCAGCGCCCGGCCGCGGTGGCGCGTCCGGGCGGAGGCGCGCTCGAGGTAGTCGTGGTCCTGCTCGGGGCCGCGTCCCCGCACCGAGGCCACGTTGGTGACCTTCTTGACCCCCCGGATCGGGGTCAGCGCGCCCTTCACGGTGCCCGGCGGCAGGGCGGTCGCCGAGCTGGGGTCCAGCGCGGGCTCCGCCGCGGCGGAGACGAACTCGGCCACGACCGCGTCGAGCACGAGGTCCCGGACGTCGCCGAGGCGGTCCGGCTGGTCGGTGACGAGACGGATCCACCGGCCGGTCGCCGCCGCCGTGTCGGGGCATCCGGGGGGCCATCCGGCGGGGACGACGAAGCGGAGCAGACCGGACTCGCGCAGCCGGCCCGTGCCGTCGGCCACGGCGAGCTCGGCCCAGGCGGAGCCGTCCCACCACTGCCAGGACGCGGCCACGGGCTCCGAGCTGCCGCAGGGCGCGGCGGAGTCGATCTCGAACCAGAGCGAGACGCTCGAGCCCACGGCGGCGTCCGGGAGGTCCAGGCCCAGGGCGACCATCGCCGGGGCCCCCGTCGCCGAGACGGCCCGGCGGAAGGGCCGGAACGTCCCGGTGGCGGGCTGCACCTGCCGCCGCCAGCCGCTGCGGGCCTCGACCCGGCTCGCCGCGACCGGCGACGTCGTGTACCGCACGGTGAGCTCCGAGGCGATGGGCGGCACCGGCACCACGGGCATCGTCGGCGTCGGGGTCGTGCCGGCCACGGCCTGGGTGGCGAAGTCCGCGACGTCCTGCTGGTAGGCGGTCCAGCCGAAGTCCCCGGCGGCCAGGAACGCCCGGACGTAGTGGCCGGCCTGCCCGGACACGGCGAACGGCTCCGAGGCCACGGCCGAGCCGGCGATCGTGGCCGAGACCGTGCCGAAGCTGCTCGACGCCGTCCCGAAGTCGGTCCATCCGCTGCCGACCCGCCGCTGCCAGCGCACCGTGGGCGTGCTCGTCTCCGACACCGCGCCGTAGACCGACTCCCACTCGTCGGCGATCGAGGGATACTTCTCCCCCGCCGCCGACCTCATGCGCCGGAGGTTGTCCTGCAGCTTCTTCGCGATCCGGTCCGGGATGCCGCTGCCGCCCGCCGAGGCGGAGAGGGGCGCGCCGCCCTCCTGCAGGATCGTCACCAGGATGTCGACGGTCGCGAGCTTCTTGCCGAACGCCTCGTCGGAGCGGACGTAGAACGCGTCCCCGCGCTTGGCGACCGCGCCGTAGGGCTGGAACTCCTTGGTCACGTCCACGGCGCCGTCGTTGTAGAACGCCGCCTCCGGGACGTACGGGCTGCGCCGGGCGATCCGCACCGTCACGCCGGTGAAGGACAGGTCCTCGGGGACGGGGACGGTCGGCGGGACCACGCACTCGAGCCACGGCGACGTGCCCTCCGGGGCGCCGCAGCCGGAGGGCAGGGTCACGGTGACCGAGGAGCCGGCCACGGTGCCGGTCAGGGTGGGGCTGACCGTGCCGTCCGCCCGGGAGCACCGCCACACGGCCCCCGCGAGCCCGGCGACGCCCGTGGCGCCGGTGAAGGCCAGGACCGCGTCGAGGTCCCCGCCCTCGAAGGCCAGGGCCGGGGAGGACACCCGCAGCACGTGCGGGGCGTCGGGGCCGGCGGCCGGGCGCAGCGGGAAGTCCGGGGCGCTCGCGGCGACCCCCGGCAGGCCCGCGGCCGTCCCGCCGGGCACGAGCGAGCGCACGCCCGTCAGGACGGCGCCGTGGGCGGTGAGGGCGTCCAGCGTCCGGTAGCGGCGCTCGTTGCCGGCGGCGTCCTTGCCGCCGCGCAGCAGCGTGCCCCGCGGCACGACGGCCGGGGCGAGCTTGGGGTCGACGCTCGCGTGGGCGACGACCCGGTCCGGCAGGGCGGGCAGCCGGCCGATGCCGAGGACGTCCTCGAGCCAGGCCCGGCGCGTGCTCGCGGAGAGAGTGGCCGCGTGCTCGTCGAGCAGCGCGTACTCCCCGGCGAGGGCCGCCAGCAGCTCCCGGTCTGGCTCCCCCTCCGGGGACGGCAGGCCGTCCGGCCCGGCTCCGAACAGCACGTCGGCCCACGTGGCGGCGTCGTCGTAGGCCACGAGCCGCCCGGCCGCGGCCATGGCCGCGAGCACCTGGGCGGGGGTCCGGCTCACGACGCACCGGCCAGGTAGAAGGGCACCACGAGGCTCGTGGGGCGGCGGTGCCGGTCGATGCGGTAGGAGATCGTCACGTCCACCCGGTCCTCGGCCTCACCGGCGGGGACGGCCTGCACCGCGTCGACGACGACCCGCGGCTCGCCGAGCACGAGCGCCCGCCGCACGTCGTCGGCGAGACGGTGGCACGCGTCCGTGGTCCGGGGCTCGAAGACCCAGCGGTCCACGCCGGCGCCGAGGCCCGGGCGCATCACCCGGCTGCCGAGCATCGTGCGCAGCAGCAGGACCATTGCCTCCTCGACGTGCTGGGCGTCCTCGCTCGTCGCCACGGCGGGCACCCCGGCGGGCTCGTCCTCGGGGCGCCGCCAGCGCGGGGGGAAGGCCCAGCCCCGCCCGGCCTGGGGGTGGTCGGCGGCGGTCATCCCAGCACCACCGTGGGGCTGCCGGCGAGGACGGCGGCGCCGCACCCGCAGGAGTCGCCGGCGCGCAGGGCCGGGCGGCCCTGGACGAGCACGCTCGCCGATCCGGCGGGGAACGGCGTGGCCGGCGGGTGGGGCGGCGGGGAGGGCACGACGCACGCGTGGACGTCCCCGGCCACGGCGGCGGGCGCGCCGCCGATCAGGACCGTGGCGACGCCCGGCCCCGCGACCGTTCCGCCGTGCGCCGTGACGTCCCCGACGCGCGCTGCTGCCGGCATGTCCCCTCCTCTCGTGGTCCCGGCCGGACCGTGCGGTCCGGCCGTGCGGTCTAGTTGATGGTGATCAGGGCGCCCTTGAGGCCCAGGGACCCCGACGCCTTGAGGTCGAAGGTCGCGGAGCTCTCGATCTTCGAGGGGCCCGAGGTGGAGGCCTCGAGCTTGAGCGCGTCCAGGGTGACGGTCCCGGACGGGCTGCTGAGCACGATGTCGCCCTGCGCCGCGGTGAGCTCGATGCCGTCGGCGGAGAGCCGGATCGCGTTGCCGGAGTCCCGGTGGGTGAGCACCAGCGCGGAGTCCTGGTCGCTGATCACGAGGGTGTGGCCGGCCCCGGAGGCGAGGGTCACCGCGGCGGCCTCTCCGTCCTCGAGCCGCAGGGTGTGGCCCTCGGGGGAGACGAGCGTGCGGACCGCGTTGGTCTCGGGGTCGACGACGACGGGCGGCTGCTGCGCGCCGTTGTGCAGCGAGCCGAGCACCACGAGCTGCGAGGGGTCCCCGTCGACGGCGCCGACGAGCACCTCCTGCCCCACCCCCGGCACGATGACCGTCCCGGAGCCGTCCCCGGCGTCGAGGCAGGACAGCCGCGCCCAGACGCCGTCCCCGCCGTCGGAGCGCCACGGGAGCCGGACCCTGACCCGGTTCAGCGCCAGGGGGTCGTCGAGGGCCTCGACCACGCCGAGCGTGAGGGTCCCCTCCCCCCGGGCGGCGGGGGAGGGGGGCAGGACCCGCGGCGGGGAGCCGAGCTGGAACTCCGTGCGGTACCCCTGGGCGGAGAACCGGTGGCGTGCCGCCGTGACGTAGTGCGGCCCCGACATCCTCCGGCCGGCGCCGGCGACCGAGACCCAGCCGTCGCAGCGCAGCCCCGGGTCGCCCTGCACGACCCCCGTGCCGTGGACGTGGCCGAGGGCCGCCGTGCGCTGGGCGCCGACCGCCCGGGCGTCCGCCTCGGCCGGGACCGTGGTCGCGGCGGACTCGGCCCGTCCCTCGCGCAGCGGCCACCCGGCGTCGCCGAGGGCCGTGTCGTGCCGGGGCCGGTCGCCGGTGTCCAGGCCGGCGGCCTCGGCGCTCTCCTCGCTCTGCTCGGCCTCGAGGGTGTCGAGGTCCCAGGCCACGCCGACGGCGGTGTCGATCGCCCGGGTGAGGTCCTGCGTCAGGTGCAGCTCCACGAGGTCGCGGGTCCACGCGAGCTCGATCGGCTCCCGCGCCGTCGAGGGCGGGCGCATCACGAGCGTCGTCCCGCGCACGAGGACGATCCAGCCGAGCTCGGCGGCGCGGCGGGTCAGGGCCTCCCAGTCGCTGATCCGGTCGGTCACGAAGAACGGGTGGGTCACGCCCTCGGCGGCGTCCGTGCCGAGCGAGTAGTCGGCGGCGACGGCCGCGGCGACGTCGGCGTCGGTCACGTCGGCCAGCTGCCTCGACCGCGCGGGGTGGTCGAGCAGGACGGAGCGGGAGCGCCCCTCGACGCGCAGCACCGGGTGCCCGGCCCGGGGGAAGTGGGCGGTGAGGGAGACGATCACCCCGTCGAAGACGCTCGTGAGCTCCGAGTGGTAGCCGAGGGCCACCGCGATGTCCCGGCCCGGGCGGAACGGGCCGTCGTCGCTGTGCCGCACCTCGCGCCGGTCCGGGTCCCAGTTCTGCACCAGGAGCGTGAGCCGCCCGTGCCGGCCGACCTCCTCGTGGACGTCGAGCTCCACGACGTCGGCGGCCACGAGCGGCGCCAGGGGCTCGCCCCCGACGCGCACCTCGGCCTCCGGCCGGTCCCGCTGGGCGCCCCCGGTCATCGCGCCGGCTCCAGGGGCGGGAGCACCAGGACCTGCCCGGGCCTGAGGCCGCGCGGATTGGTGAGGCGGTTGGCCGCCGCGAGCGGGCGCCAGTAGGCCGGGTCGCCGTAGACTCCGGCGGCGATGGCGTCCAGGGCGTCGCCCTCCTTGACGAGCCACGTCTGGTACAGGTCGGGCGAGGCCGGCCGGTCCTCGGCCGCGACCTCCTCCGGGGACAGTGCCTCCTTGAGGGAGAGCTTCACCGTGGCGCGCAGGGGCTCGCCCGCGCGGTCGAAGAGCTTGTAGGTGACGTCCGCCTGGGTGAGGACCCCGCGGAAGCCGAACCGCCCCCAGTAGGCGTGGACGTAGTACGGCTGGTGGGTCTCGCCCTGGTACTGCGTGAGCCGGAGCAGGGCGTCGAGCAGGTCCCCGATCCCGCCGGGCTCGCCGACCACGCCGGTGCCGTCCAGCAGCAGGTCGATCTGCACCTGGTCCGGCTCGGCGCCGCTGTAGGACTGCTGCGGCGCCGAGGTGCCCGCCGACTGGGTCTGCTGGTAGAGGTTCTTGCGCGAGAAGGACAGCTCGGTCGGGTTGAGCAGCGCCTGCCAGCGCACGCCGGCGGGGCGCTCGAAGGCGATGTCGGCGTAGGCGTCGATGGTCAGCTTGGTCAGCTGCGCGGCGGTGAGGTTCACCGGTCCCACTCCCGGCGCAGGACCTCCAGGACGCGCTCGGTGGCCCGGCGCACGATCTCCTCCGTGTCGATCTCCCCCGGCGGCGCGGCCGCCGGGGCGGCCGGTGGCCCGGGGAGCGGGGCGACGACGGTCTCGGTGACGATCTCGCCGATGACGACGGCCATGTCAGCGCACCTTCTTCAGGACGAGCCCGTGGTGGGCGATCTCGATCGCCTCGACGGCGACGGCGGAGGCCTGGGCGTCCAGGTCGGGCCCGGTCAGCTTGACCGGCCAGCCCCGGGTGAAGGCCCAGACGCGCACCGGGACGAGCGCGCCCTCCACGGTGCTCATGAGCACGACCGTCCCGTCCCGGGGCGCGACGAGGCCGGTGACGGAGAACTCCGCGAACCAGTCCCACAGCTCCTGGAGCGGGCCGGCGCCCTGGGTGAGCACGAGGTTCGGGAAGGACGCCCGGCTCGGGAAGCGGTGGGTGAACCGGTTCTCGCCGCCCTCCTGGTACTCCTCCACGGCCACCTCGCCCGCCAGCCCGCTGCACTTGCTGAAGTTCACCGACGCGAGCCCGTCGATGGCCAGCACGAAGTGCGCCGTGGTGAACGGCTGGAGCACGGACGAGGCGAGCGGGAGCACGGCGTCAGCTCCTCGTCTCGATCTCGATGCCCTCGCAGGCGAACTCGACCGACTCGATCGCGACGTCGGTGCCGGTCGACTTCAGCCCGGGGCCCTCGAGCTTGACCGGCCAGGCGTCCCGCACCTTCCACGCCATCACCGGGTCGCCCTCCTCGTTGAGCAGGCTCACCGTGACGTCGCGGCGCTCGACCGTGCCGATGGAGATCGAGTTGTACCACTCGAAGAGGCCGTTGCCGGAGACCGCGGGGGCGATGCCGCGCTTGAGGGTCACGTTGGAGAACTTGCGCAGCCCGGGCTGCTTGCGGGTCGAGAACTGCGGGTCGGCGCCGCCGCGGTACTCGACGACCTCGGCCTCCATGGTCAGCCCGCTCACCTCCGAGAAGCTCACGGTCCGCTCCTGGTCCCCCCAGGAGACGGAGAAGTGCAGGGTGGTCATCGGGTACATGTCAGGCTCCTTCGGGCCGTGCGGTCGTCGTCGGGGTCGTCGTCCGGCTCGTCGCGGTCGTGCCGGCTGTCGTGCCGGCCGCCGTGCGCTCGGTCGTGGTCACGGCGGGCCTCACTCGGACAGCCGCTTGTGGCTGAAGCGGAAGACGACGAACTCCGCCGGTTTGGCCGGGGCGACCGCGACCTCGGTGACGATCAGCCCGAGGTCGATGTCGGTCTCGGTCATGGTCTCGCCCAGCCCCACCCGCACCCGGTAGGCTTGCTCCGGCCGGGCGCCGGCGAGGGCCCCGGCACGCCACTGCTGCTCGAGGAAGTTCTCCACGGAGACCTTCACGAGGATCCAGGTCTGGGCGGTGTTCGGCTCGAAGACCACCCACTGGGTGGCGCGGTCCACGGAGGTCTCCAGCATGTTGAAGAGCCGCCGGACGTTGACGTAGCGCCAGCGGGTGTCGTCGGTGGCGTTGCGCGCCCCCCACAGCCGGGTCCCGCGGCCGGGGAAGGACCGGATCAGGTTGACCCCGCCGGGGTTGAGCAGGTCCTGCCGGCGCTGGGTGTAGACCTGGGTCAGGCCCACGATGCCGGTCACCGTCTCGTTGCCCGGCGCCTTGTGCACCCCGCGCAGCCGGTCGGTCCGGGCCATCACGCCCGCGACGAAGCCCGAGGGCGGGACGGTCGTGAAGCGGTCGATGGAGTCCGGGTCGATCGTCACGATCCGCAGGTGCGGGGCGTAGACCGCGGCGTGGGTGCTCGAGAGGGTCGTGTTGCGCCAGTTCAGCAGCCCGGCGTCCTCGTCGAGGTCCGGGGGGTCGACGACGGCGAAGCGCCGGAAGTTCTCGCAATGGGTGACGACCTGCCCCACGAGGTCGGCCTGCAGCAGCGGGTCCCCGAGGGTCAGGGCGTCGGGGCAGATCACGACGGCCGGCTCGGGCACCTCCTCGAGCCGGGTCAGCCCGGCCCGGAAGTCGTCGTTGTCCGGCGGCCTGTCCGCGCCGATCCGGTCGACCGCGGTGTAGTAGGGGGCCGCGGCCAGCGACACGGCCGGCGCGCCCGGCCCCCGCGGCGCGACGGTGACGTGGGCGGAGACGCCGTTGACGACGTCGTCCTTGGCGAAGTACTGCGGGTGCTCGGGGCTCAGCGACAGGCCGGGGAACGACTCCACGGGGACGCCGCCGGCGGCGACGTGGAGCGCGAAGCGGGCCGCCACCACGGTGGCGCGCTCGACGGCGTAGAGGCCGAAGCGCGTCTGGGCCGTGTCCGAGACCCCGGTCGAGGCGGCGAAGCGCAGCACGTACGTGTCCCCGCCCGCGCGGGCGACCTCCGTGATCGGCGCGAAGGCCGTGCCGAGCCCGAGCCGGTCCCCCACGCGCGGCGCCACCGCGCACCGGACGGCGACGCCGGCGTCGGCGTCGGCCTGGAGGGTGAACGCCGCGTCCGTGTAGGTGTCCGCCGGGTCCGGGGCGGGGGCGAGCGAGAAGCCGGTCGCGGTCCGGGTCGCCACGACGTCGGGCACCCCGGCTCCCGTGTACGTGACCCGCGCGCCCGTGGGCAGGAACCCGTAGCTCGCCGCGACCTCGGCCGCGGTGAGGCCCGTGACGCTCAGCCCGGTGTCGGCGAGCCGGACCGCGACGACGGGGGCGTTGACGAGGACGCGGCCGCTCGGCGGGGGCGTGTCGCCGACCACCTCGAAGCGGTTGGTCTGCCAGGTGGCGGTCCGCCCGTCCGGCGTGGTGATCCGGGCGGCCGCGCTCTGCGGCGCGTTGGGCGCGAGATCGGCCGAGACCGGCGCGGTGAGCGGCCGCTCGAACGCGAGCGCCGACATCGCGAGGTTCGTCGTCGGGGGCGTTCCGGACGGCGCGCCGGCCACGGTCGCCGTGGCCGGGAAGTCGGCCCGGCGCTGGACGAAGGCCGCGCCCGGGACCGCTCCCGGTGCTGAGCCGAGGGTGAGCGTCACCCCGCTGCCGGCGGTCGCCACGTCGGTCACGAGCGCGCTCGAGCGCGACCCGTTGGGCGCCACGGCGACGACGACGTCCCCCCGGTGGAAGCCCTTGCCGGTGGGGAGGAAGACCGACGTCGCCCCGGCGGGGACAGCCGTCGCGACCACCGATCCCGTGGCCATGGCCGCGGCGCCGGTGGAGCCGAGCGTGATCGACGTGGGCGTCAGGGACACGACCGTGGCGGCGACCGGGGCCGCCACGGCGCCCGAGGCGGGCACGGGGACCAGCGCGAGGGCCTCCCCGGGCCGGAGCCCGGCCGTGGAGGCGACCTGCAGGGTGTGCGTGCCCGTGGCGGTGACGGAGACGGCCGGGCCCGTGGTCTCCGCCCGGTAGAACGCCCCGGAGGCCCCGGACTCGTCCGGGACCACGCCCACGGTGAGGCTGTTGCCCCACGCCCCGGGCGAGCTCGCGGACACGGCGAAGCTCTCGGTGCCCGAGACGTCGAAGACCGTCCAGGTCGCGCCCGTGGACGGGTCGACCCGGACGACCCACGCCGCCGGCCCTCCGTTCTCGAAGAAGCCGAAGACCGACTCGGCCGTGCGGCCACGGGCGGTCGCGGCGCCGAAGACGCGCTGGAAGTCGGCCCAGCCGTTGATCCGGGTCGGCTCGAGGACCGGCCCCTTGCGGGTCGTGCCGAGCACGGCCACGACGCTCGTGGGGGCGGCGGCGATCGGCTGGGGTCCGGAGGGGACCTCCTCGACGTACACCCCGGGTGACAGATAGTTCACGGTGCTCTCCTCGGCTCTCGCGTCAGGTGGTGTCGACCAGGTGGACCCGGGTGGCGCCGGCCGTGAAGTCCACGGTCAGCGTGCGCAGCGGACTGCCGTCGACGAGCAGGTCCAGGGGTGTGAGCTCCGCCGTCCACTCGACGGCGGCCGACCGGTAGATGCCCGGATCGGCCTCGGGCAGGGGGACCTCCGGGCGGGGGGACGGTCCCGAGGTCGCCCGCGCCACGACCACGGCCCCCGTGCGCGGCGCGCCGTCCGAGGCCCTCGTCAGCACCGCGCTCAGCGTCATCGGCACGGGGTGCAGCGCCACCTCGAGCTCGGCGGCCGTGAGGGGGACCTCCACGGTCCGCGGCGGCCGTCCGGGGAGGGGCGGGACGACCAGGACGCCGGCGAGCGCCCCGTCGGTCAGGGTGAGGACGGCCGTGGGCGGCGAGGACGGGTCCGTGAGGTCCGCGCGCGCGGCGACCACCACGACACCGGACGCCACCCGCAGGCTCCAGCCGTGGGGCGCCGGCTCCAGCCGGGCGCCGAGGCCGCGCACCGGTTTCCCGGTCGAGGCGTGGACGAGCCGGACCGTGTGGCGCAGCTCCGTGGTGCTCGTGGCGAGGATCATGGCGCACCCGTGTACTGGACGCGGTGCTCGCGGACCCGCCCGGCGCCCTCGCGCTCGAGGACGGGGATCGGGGCGACGTCGACCTCGTAGAACAGCGCCAGCCGGCCCGCCCGGCCCAGGGCGCCCCACACCTGGTTGCGCTCCTCGGCCGAGGGGGACCGGAGCCGGATCACCACGGACTCGATCTCCTCGGCGAGCGCGGGGTCCAGGGCCGGGGCCCGCAGGATCGGGGTCGTGTGGAAGGCCTGGGCGATGCGGCCGAGCCGGGCCTGCGCCTCGTCGTGGTCGCCGACGTAGGTGACGAGGTACTCCAGCTGCAGCGACATGGGGGGCCGGACCAAGCCGGTGAGCCCGTCCACGAGCGGCCGGTTGAGCAGGTGGGGGTGCTCGGCGACGGCGACGAGGGCCAGGACCGCCTTGTTCTCGGGCAGCGGCACCTTGTCCGCCTGGGACAGGGAGTGCAGCACGACCCACGCGCCCAGATCGGGCGTCGCCTGGTGGACGAGGTCCCGCAGGGCCTCGCTGACCTCCCGGATCACGGCCTCTCCCAGCGTCTCGGGGCCACGCCGTCGGCGTCGAGGCGCGCCTCGACGAGCCGCTCGATCTCGGCGAACGATCCCACGTAGGCCTCCTCGTCCGTGGCCATGTCCCGCACGCGTGCCCGGATCACCGCGGGCAGCGAGTCCACGTCCCGGGGCTCCGCCCAGACATCGACGAGGAACCGTCGTCTCCACGCTCGCATCACCCGGCCGCGACCTCTCTTCCGCCACCAGGGTGACGGGCCGCGCTCACCGGACGGTCACGGACGGGTCCCCGGACGATCACGGGGCCCGGGAGCGGCCCGCTCAGGGCATCCGGCGGAGCCGGTCGAGGGCACGGTCGACGATCTCCCCGAGCCGGGCGACCTCGCGGCGGGCCCGCTCGAGCTCCGCCACGAGCACGGCGACCGACGCCGTCTGGCCGCCCTCGCCGCGGCTGAGCCGCCCGTAGAGGGCCACGGTCTCGGGCATCGGGTCGGCCCCGAGCTCGGTCAGCAGGACCATGCGGCACTGCTCGAACTGCCGCTCGACCAGGTCCTGACGGCCCGCGGAGGCGTAGGCGGCCATGAGGTGGCGGTGGACGTCCTCGCGCAGCGGCTCGACGGCGAGCGCGAGGTCGCCGTAGCGGCCCACGGCCACGACGTCGCCCCGCCCGCCGTGGTGCTGGACGAGGTGGTCGAGGGCGGTGAGGTACAGAGTCTCGAGCCGGTGCCGGGAGGAGAGCACCCACTCGTCGTCGCACGGCTCGACGAGGCGCCCGCGGTGCAGGGCGACGGCCTGCTCGAGGCGGGCCACGTCCGCCGCGCCGAGCTCGTGCGCGCTGGAGCGCAGCACGGGCGTGACCAGGTCCTCGAAGAGCACGGCGTCGACCGTCAGCTCCACGGAGGGGCTCAGGGCGACGGTGCGCCCACCGTGCGGTCCGAAGAGCTCGACGCCGGTCCTGGCCCGGACCTCGGACTGGAGGCGCCACAGCGCGGTGTTGAGCCGGCGGCGGGCGGTGCCCTCCGGGCAGTCGGCGAAGAGCTGCGTGGCGACGAGCGAGCGGGCGCAGCCTCCGTGCGGGACGAGCGCGAGGTAGGCGCACAGCAGCACGGCGCCCGGGGACAGCGTCACGGGACGGTCGTCCGCGACCAGTGTCGGCGCGCCGAAGAGATTCAGCTGGAGCCCCGCGTTGGACACGATGCCACCTGCACGTTTCTGTGGGCTGTTTGGGGCCGAACCTACGCCCGCCGTTCCCCCGGCTCAAGGCATCGAGCAATTGAGACGAATGCATGAACCACGCGGGCCGGTGCCGTGGCCGCCACCGCGTCGAAGTATGACGCGACGGTCCCGCGGAACCCCGCGCCCCGTGACCGGCCGGCGTGTGAGCTTGCCCACGTCCGCCCGGCTTTTCCCAGGTCAGCCCGGACAATGGTGACATCCGGCCCGAGCGACGATGCGGGGACCGGAACCGATCCCCCGCAAACCGGAGCCGCACACCATGACCCTCGAGAAACCCCGTACCGAGTCCGTGCCCGCCGACCCGGGCAAGCCCACCGAGACCACCGAGGCGCCCGCCAAGAAGGGCCCGGCCCTCAACGTCCCCGGCCTCCTGGCCGGTGCCGCCACCGCCGCGACCATGGCCGTGCTCGGCGGCCACCTGAGCGTTGCCGGCACCGTGCTCGGCGCCGCCCTGACGAGCCTCCTCTCCGGCGTCGCCGTGGCCGTGTACTCGACCTCCATCGAGAAGAGCCGCTACGGCCTGCAGAAGGTCCGCACCGCGGTGTCCCAGCGGGTGCTCTCCCGCGACGGCACGGAGCTGCCCGAGACCCACGGCAGCACCGCGGTCGCCGCGACCGGTGGCCGCTGGGCCGCCCTGCGCCCGCGGGTGAAGCCGGCGCTCGTGAGCACCGGCGTGATCATCGGGCTGGCCGTCGCGGCGATCTTCGGCATCCAGGCCCTCACCGGCACCGAGCTCTCCGGTGGCACCGGCACGATCCAGCGCTCGGTGACGGGCTCGGAGTCCGTGGCCGTGCGCACCGCCGACACCACGGCTCCGGGCGCCCCGGTGGGCCCGGACAGCGGCGTGGCGCCCATGGAGGGGACCGTCCCGACGGCGGAGGCCACCGCCGACGCCCCGACCGACGCCGGGACCGCCCCGGTCGCCGTGGACCCCACGAGCGGCGCCGTGGCCGAGGGCGGCACGACGACGCCGGGTGGGGCACTGCCCGGCGCCCAGGACCCTGCCGCCGGACAGACAGGAACGGACGGTGGAGACCTCGGCTCCGGCGCGTCGCCGCAGCAGGGCGACGCCGGCGCGGCGCCGGCCGCACCCTGACGGACCGCCACCGGAACGCGCGCGGCATCGGCCGACGCACCCGGCACGTCGCCGAAGGGCCCGGCACCTCACGAGGAGGTGCCGGGCCCTTCGGCCGTCGGGGACGCGGAACCCACCGGGCCCCGCGCCGTCCCCTCGCCGTCCCCTCGCGGGGCCCGGCACGAGGGCTCGGCGATCACTCGACGCTGCGCAGCAGGCGCTCCACCGAGTCGAGCCGGGCGCGCACGTCCTCGACCGCCTCCGCGGTCCGCCGCAGGTCCTGGGCGCCGGAGGCGGCCAGCGTCTCGTACCGCTCGGCCAGCGACCGGTACTCCTGCGCGGCGACCGCGGTCATCCGGGCCCGGGCGATCTTGGCACCCTGGACGAGGACCACGACGATGATCGTGCTGATGAGCACGAGCACCCCCAGGGCCATCACGATGCCGGTCCAGTCCTGTTCCATCACGCCTTCTTTCTCTCGGTCACGGTCACGGTGGCCGCGGCCCGGGCGACCGTCTCCGGGTCGAGCCGCAGGTCGAACGGGGCCAGGCTCACGAACCGACGCGCCTTGCCGTCCTCCGCGACCTCGGTCGCCGAGACCACCAGACCGGCGGCCTCGAGTCGCTCCAGGTGCAGGTGCAGCAGCGGCCGGCTGATGCCCAGGTCACGGGCCAGCTGGCTGACCCACGTCGACCCGTCCCCGGCCAGGGCGCCCACGATCCTGAGCCGCTGCGGGTGCGAGAGGGCGGAGAGCGTCGCCACCAGTTCGTCGCCGTTCATGCATCACCCCTCACTGTCACCTGTAAGCAATATCTTACATGTGACAGCCGCTCTGTCACCTCGGCCCCGGCACCCCCGGCAGCGGTCACGCGACGGTCGCCGCGGAGAGGCCGGCCGGCGGATGCCCCCACCCCGACTCATCCCCTCTGACCTGCGACGACACGTCGTCCCGAGCGCCGAGCTCTGGACTTAAGTCCCTTGGCCCGCCCCGGCACCGGCACCTACGGTCGGGGAATGCCCGTCCGTGCCCACGGACGGGCTGTTCGACGGGGGAAGGGAATCACAGTGCCGGAAGTCCGAGAAGTCCGGGAGATGCGGGAGATCCAGGCGTCCCGCGAGGAGCAGCTGGCGCGCGGGCTCACGCTCATGGCCGTCGCACTCTTCGTGCTGAGCAGCGCCGTCCTGGCCTTCGGCGCCCAGGCCTGGGGCTGGGCCGCGGCACTGCTCGCGGCCGCGGCCGTCGTGGGGCAGGCCACGGGCACCCTGGGCAGGGGATCCCGACGGACCGCCGCGCCGGCACGCCCGGCGCAGGACGCCGCACGGCGGACCGCCACCCGCTTCCGGCAGAGGGCCCACGCCCTGCGCTGAGGACGCGCGGCAGCACCGGGAACGCCACCGTGCGGCCGGGCACCGTGGCCGTCCGGCTCACCTGCGGTCGCCCGCTCACGGGCGACGAAAAGGGGACGGCCGCGGCATGGCGCGCCGGCCTCGACCCGATGCATGAGTTCTACTGGGACCATGGTGAGCGCAGGCGGGCGCACCCAGACCGCACTGGTCGTGGAGGACAGCGCCGACGTGGCCGTCCTCCTCGAGGCGACACTGTCCGGACAGGGATTCCGCACCGAGACGGCGTCGGCCGGGCACGCCGCCCTCGAGGCCGCCCGGCGGATGGCCCCTGACCTGATCACCCTGGACCTGGGTCTGCCCGACATCGACGGCTTCGAGGTGTGCCGATCGCTGCGGACGTTCACCAACGCCTACATCCTGATCGTCTCGGCCCGCGGGAACGAGTCGGACCGGGTCGACGGCCTGGACGTGGGCGCCGACGACTACCTGACGAAGCCGGTCAATCCCCTGGAGCTCGTCGCCCGGGTCACCGCCATGATGCGCCGGCCGCGCGCGCCCCGTCCGCCCGAGAGCGAGCTGGCGACGGCGGCACGGGTGCAGAGGAGCCTGCTCCCGGACCGTTCCCCGTCCGTGCCCGGCTACGACGTCGCGGGCGCGTGCCGTCCCAGCCGCAGTGTCGGCGGCGACTTCTTCGACTGGGTGCCCGACGGAGGCGTCCTGACGGTGACGCTGGCGGACGCCATGGGCAAGGGCATGGGCGCCGCGCTGGTGGCGGCGACGGCCCGGGCGGTGCTGCGCTCGGCCCGGCACCAGCAGGACGCGGAGGCCCTCGTACGGCAGGCCGCCGCGGCCCTGGAGACGGACCTGGAGCGCCTGTCCTCCTTCATCACCGTCCTGCACCTGCGCCTGGACGCCGCCACCGGCGGGGTGGACTACGTCGACGCCGGCCACGGCATGGGACTCCTGGTGCACCCCGACGGGCGCTGGGAGCGGATGCTCAGCGGCGGGCCGCCGCTGGGGCTGGTGCCGGGAACGATGTGGCAGCCCGGATCCCTGCACCTGGAACCGGGCGGCGCCGTGGCCGTGGTCAGCGACGGCGTGCTGGACGCCTTCGACACCGTCGAGGAGACCCTCGACGCCGTCGCTGCCGTGGTCCGCGGGACCCACGGCGCCGCCGGCGCCGTGGACGCGATCCTGGGCCTGGCCGAGGACGCCGAGGACGACGTCACGGCCGTCGTCCTCCACCGCTCGCCGCGCCGCGCCACCGGCGCCCGGGAAGGGCGGTCCGGGTGACGACCGGGACGCGGAGGATCGGCCGGGTCCTCCTCTGGGCGATCCTGAGCGGGCTGGCGGCCGTCGTGGTGGTGACCGCCGTCGTGGCCGCCGACCCGGGCTCACCCTCGAGCCAGACCGTCGGCGACCTGGCGATCCTCGCGGCCTCCCTGACGGCGACCGTGAGCTGCGCCCGCGCGGCGGCCCGGCGCGGCCCCGACGCGCGGGCGTGGCGCTGGATCGGTGCCGCCACGCTGGTCTGGACGGCCGGCATGGTCGCGTGGACGTTCTACGGGCTCACCCGGGGGCACGACTACCCCTTCCCGTCCGTGGCCGACGCCGGGTTCCTGGGCTACTCCCTGCCCGCCCTGGCCGGCCTGCTGGCGTTCCCCCGTCCACGGGTCTCCTCCGTGACGACGGCACGGACGATGCTGGACGCCTCCGTGATCGCCGTCGCCGTCCTGTTCATCAGCTGGTCCACGGTGCTGGGGCGGGTCCACCAGGCAGAGGATCCCGACCCGCTCGCCCACCTCACGATCCTGGCCTACCCGGCCGTCGACATCGTCGTGGCCTCGTTCGTCCTCGTGCTCACCATGCGCCAGTCCCCCGGCCAGCGCCTGCCCTGGCTCTGCCTCGGCGGCGGCTTCCTGCTCCTGACGGTCACCGACAGCATCTACGTGCGGCTCACGTTCGAGGGGGTCACGGGGACCACCGGAACCCCGCTGGTCGCGGGATGGATCTGCGCCTTCCTCCTGGTCGCCCTGGGCGCCGCCCTCCCGGGAAGCACCCGGCCACGGCCGGATCGCCCGGTCTACGCCACCGCGGCCCGGCTGCTGCCCGTCGTGCCGGCCCTGGCCGCCGTCCTCGTCGCGGCGTCCCTCCCGGTCACCAGGAGCGATCCGTTCCTGCTGGTGACCGGGCTCGCCGGTCTCGCCGTCGCCCTCGCCCGCCAGGTGCTGCTCGTCTACGAGAACGTGACCCTCACGCGAGAACTCGAGGACAAGGTCGCCCAGCGCACGGCGGAACTGGAGAACCTGGCCGCCATCGTGGACTCCTCCCCGGACGCCATCGTGGGCAAGACCGCCCACGGAGTCGTCACCAGCTGGAACCCCGGCGCCGAACGGGTGTACGGCTACCCGGCGGAGGAGGCGATCGGCCGGCACATCCGCTTCGTCCTCCTCGAGGAGGACCTCGAGGCGGAGGAGGCCCTTCTGGCCACGATCCGGGAGAACGGGGTGAAGCACAGTTTCGAGACCGAGCGGCGGCGCAAGGACGGCACGCTCGTGCCCCTGGCCCTGACCATGTTCCCCGTCCGCGGCCACCACGGGATCGCGTCCATCGCCCAGGACATCACCGAGCGGCGCCGCACGCAGGCCGAGCTCCTGTCCGCGCGGGAGGCGGCCCTGGAGTCCAGCCGGCTCAAGTCCGAGTTCCTGGCCACCATGAGCCATGAGATCCGCACGCCCATGAACGGCGTCGTGGGCCTGACGTCCCTGTTGCTGGAGACCTCCCTCGACGACGTCCAGCGCCAGTACGCGGAGGGGGTGCGCAGCGCCGGCGAGGCGCTGCTGACCCTGATCAACGACATCCTGGACTTCTCCAAGCTGGAGGCGGGCAGGGTCGACCTCGACCCCGTCCCGCTCGACCCCCGCCGTCTCGTGGACGAGGTCGTGGGTCTGCTCGCGGAGCAGGCGCAGGGCAAAGGACTCGAGCTGATCGGCCACTGCGACCCGGCCGTGCCGGCCCGTCTCGTCGGGGACGCGCGCGCCCTGCGCCAGATCCTGCTCAACCTCGTCTCGAACGCCGTGAAGTTCACCGGCGCCGGCGAGGTCGCGGTCCTCGTCCAGGTCGAGGAGCAGGTCGGCGACAGCTCCGTGGTGCGCTTCGAGGTGCACGACACCGGCATCGGCATCCCCCCGGAGCACCAGGACCTGGTCTTCGACTCCTTCGCCCAGGCGGATGCCTCCACCACCCGGCGCTACGGCGGCACCGGCCTGGGCCTGGCCATCTCGCGGCGCCTGACGGAGGCCCTCGGGGGACGCATCGGGGTCCGGAGCACCCCGGGACGGGGTTCCGTGTTCTGGGTCTCCGTCCCGCTGCCCCGCGCGGAGGCCGAGGACCCGGCGCTCGCGCCCCGGCCGGGCGACCTGCCGGCCGGGCTGCGGGTCCTGGTCGTGGACGACAACGCCACGAACCGCCTGGTCCTCGAGTCCCAGCTGACGGCATGGCACCTGCTGACCACGACGGCGCGGGACGCCCGCGAGGCCCTCGACGCGCTGCGCTCCGCCGCGGCCGGGGGCAGGCCCTTCGACATCGCCGTGCTCGACCTGTGCATGCCCGGGACCGACGGTCTCGAGCTCGCCCGGTCCGTGCACGGCGACAGCGCCCTGGCCGGCACGGCCGTCATCGTCCTGACCTCCGCAGGCCGCCCGAACCGGGCCGAGCTCGCGGCGGCCGGCGTGCGGGAGCTGCTGAGCAAGCCCGTGCGCAGCTCCGAACTGCACGACCGGCTGTCGCGCCTCGTCGCCGCGTCTCCCACGGACGCCCGGCCGGCCGCCGACGGCGGTGTCCCAGCCCCGGCACCGCCCGCGGCGCCCGTCCTCGCGCCCGTCCCTGCGCCGGCAGGCGGTCCGTCCCGGGGGAGGCTCCTCGTCGTGGAGGACAACGAGGTCAACCAGCTGGTCGCCCGGAGCATGGCGGAGCGGCTCGGCTTCGACGTCGACGTCGTGGCCGACGGGGCCCAGGCGGTCGAGGCGACCCGGTCGACCGGCTACGTGGCGGTGCTGATGGACTGTCACATGCCGGTCCTGGACGGCTTCGAGGCCACCCGCGCCATCCGCGGGCGGGAGGGCCGGGACACCGAGCTGCCCATCATCGCCATGACGGCGGGGGCCATGGCGGAGGACCGCCGGCGGTGCACGGCCGCCGGCATGGACGACTACATCACCAAGCCCGTCGACCTCGCCACTCTCGAGTCCGTCCTCGACCGGTGGACCCGGCCACCGGCTCCCGGGACGGGACCGTCGGCGGTCACCGGTCGCGTCGAGCCGGAACCGGCCGCCACCGGCCCGTCCGCGCCCGCGGTCGACCCCGCGCGACTCGAGCTCCTGCGCACGCTGGGGGACCACGTCCTGGTGGCCACGGCCCACGCCTTCCTCCAGGAGTCCCGGTCGAGCATGCGGTCCCTGCGGCAGGCCTGTCCGGAGGGCGGGGCGCCGATGCAGTCGGCCGCGCACAAGCTCGTGGGCTCCGCCGGGAACATCGGCGCGACCCGGGCGGCCGAGCTGTGCCGCCGGATCGAGGAGCACGGCCGGCGAGGCACCCCCCTCGAACCGCACCTGCTGCCCCAGCTCGAGGACGAGATGCGCCGGGTCCGCGACTGCCTCGAGCGGATCCTCCCCGCCACGACGTGATCGTCGCCGGCTCGGGTGCGGCCGGCCGGTCCCGCTGCACCGCGCACGGCCCACCCCGCTCACGAGGGCCCACACTACGATCGGACGACAGGTGGGACCGACCCCGGGAGAGAGGACGAACATGTTCACGCTGACCGATCTGAGCGTTCCGGTGGTGCAGGCGCCCATGGCGGGCGGGCCGGCCACGGTGGACCTGGCCGCGGCGGTGTCCGCGGCGGGGGGTCTGGGCTTCCTCGCGGCGGGCTACAAGACCGCCGACGCCATGGGCGCGGAGGTCGAGGAGCTGCGGTCCCGCACGCGGTCCCCGTTCGGGGTGAACGTGTTCGTGCCCGAGGCCGACGTCGCCGATCCCGGGGACCTTGCGGCCTACGCGGCGGCCCTGGCCGAGGTCGCCGCCGAGCTCGACGTCCCGGCGCCGTCCGTGGGCGGGCACAGCGACGACGACTACGAGGCCAAGATCGACCTGTTGGAGCGGCACCCGGTGCCGGTCGTGTCCTTCACCTTCGGCCTGCCCGACCGCCGGGTACTGGAGCGGCTGCGCGCGGTGGGCACGGCCGTGGTCCTGTCGGTGAGCGACGACGCCGAGGCCCGCCGCGCCGACGCCCTCGACCCCGACGCGATCGTCCTGCAGGGCCCCGAGGCCGGGGCCCACCGGGCGACCCTGGACATGCGCCACGACCCCGACCAGCGGTCACTGGACGAGCTGCTCGAGGCGACCCTGCCGGTGGTGGCCGCCCCCGTCGTCGCCGCCGGGGGCATCGGCACCGCGGCGCGGGTGGAGCGGCTGCTGACCGCCGGGGCGGCGGCGGTGCAGGTGGGCACCCTGTTCCTGACCGCGGCGGAGACGGGGACCAGGCCCACCCACCGGCGGGCGCTGCTGTCCGGGGAGTTCCCGGGCACCGTGCAGACGCGCGCGTTCTCCGGGCGCGTGGCCCGGGGCCTGCGCAACCGGTTCGTGGAGATGGTGTCCGGCCGGGAGGTCGTCGGATATCCGCAGGTCCACTACATGACCACCCCCCTGCGCGCGGCCGCCGCCCGGAACGACGACCCCCGGTACCTCAACCTGTGGGCCGGGACCGCGTACGGGCAGTGCCGGGAGACCTCGGCCGCGGAGGTCGTCGCGGCCCTCGACCCGCGGCGGGACGGGGCGCATCCGTGACCGTCGAGTCGGGCGGGTACTTCCTCACCCAGGTCGTGCGCCACCCCGTGGGGGCCAACGGCCGGCAGCGGCCCGGTCAGGCGCGCCGCGAGCCGGGCCCGTCGCGCTCCGGCGGTATGTAGCCCATGCGCCGGCTCACCCGGTCCGCGGCGTCACGGAGGTCGTCGAGCACGCCGTCCATGATCTCGGGCGTGAACCGGAAGGCCGGCCCCGAGACGCTGACGGCGGCGACCACCGTGCCGAGGTGGTCCCGCACGGGCACCGCGATGGAGTTGAGCCCGAGCTCGAACTCCTCGATCGCGGTGGCGAAGCCCTGGCCGGCCACGTCGAGCAGCTGGCGCTCCAGCGCCTTCTTCGAGGTGATCGTGCGGGCCGTGTAGGCCTTGAGCCCCTGCTCCTTCACGATCCGAGCCCGCTCCTCGGACGACAGTCCCGCCAGGAGCACCTTCCCGCTGGCCGTGGCGTGCAGCGGTGTGATGCTGCCGATCCAGTCGTAGGTGGAGACCGTGGCCGGCCCCATCTCCTGCCCGACGTTGACGGCGTGCCCCTCCCGCAGGACCGCCAGGTTGACCGTCTCGGAGACCGCCCGGGCGAGGTCGCGGATCTCCTCCCGGGCCTCCACGACGAGGCTGAGCCGGCCGGGGATCGCGTGCGCGAGGCGCAGGATCCCGAAGCCCAGCCGGTACTGGGCCCGGTCGGCGGCGTGGTTCACCAGACCTCTGGCCTCCAGCGCGCCGAGCAGGCGGGAGGCGGTCGACTTGTGCACCCCCAGCTCCGCCGCCACCTCGGTCACGGTCGACCCGCCCGTCTGGGCGAGGATCTCGAGGACCGTGATGGCCCGGTCCACGGCCTGCACACCGCCGGGTCCGCCCCCTTCGCCGCCGTTGCGCTCGGTCGTGGTGTCAGCGGGGCCGGAGGACGAGGAGGGTGTGGGCATGGCCCCATGCTATCCATCCGCCGCTCCACCGGGACG
>NZ_JBISWL010000011.1:0-12303 GCF_044462265.1 Kocuria rhizosphaerae | reverse complement strand
GGGGTCGCCGTCGTCGTACGGACGGTAGAATCCCAGATAGAGCCGGTCTGGTCGTGCTAGTGTTCTCGTCGGCACGGCACGGAGTGGTCGTTCACGCATGGCTCACGAAGCCCTTCCCACACCTGCGGTCCGGCATCTGCGGTGTGCCGAGCAGAATCGAGGTCCTGGTCTGAGCGGAACCCTGGCGGTCGTCCCGTGCTCCTCGGCGTTCAATCACCTGCGTCCCGGGTCGCGCCCCTTCACCAGCTCCGCCCTCAGGGGACGGAACGTCGTCGCCCACACGCTCAGCACCCTGGCCGGATGCCCCTCCGTCACGGACATCAATGTCCTCACTGATGAGCGGTCCCGCGGTGAGATTGAGGAGTGCCTGACCGGTTCGCTGATCGGGACGCGCGTGCTGCTGCTGCCGACTGTCCCCCCTGGAACCGAGGTCAGGTCGCTGCTGGCACATTCTGCGCACCTGGCCGCGGAGCAGGGTTGCACCAACGTTCTGGTGCACCGGCTGACGCACGCTCTGACGAGCGCTCGGCTCATCGGCTCGGTGGCGGAAGCACTGGAGTCGGACAACGACGTCGTGGTCCCAGCCATTCCGGTGGTGGACAGCATCAAGGTCGTTCGTGACGACGGAACAGGATTGATCTCCGACGCCGTGGATCGCGATCTGGTCAGGACCCTTCAGAGCCCCTGGGGCTTTTCCGTGGAAGCGCTGCGGCTTGTCGAGGACCTGCCTCCTGTCCGGACCGACGGCCCCTGGAGCGGGGCGACGTCGGTGCGTCAGTCCTTCGTCGCTCTGGCTCACGGCATCGCGAAACACATGGGCCGCGAGGTGACGGTGCTGCCGGGGGAGATGCAGGCGATCCCCATGATCTCCCTCGTGGACATGATCCGCGCGGAGATCTTCCACGAAGGCAGTGCGGCCTTCCGCAAGCTCTGAAGGCTACGCCTCGAGCAGCGCCTCGGCCAGTTCCCGGTCCACGACCAGGACGTCCACCAAGCCGCCACGCAGGGCGCCGCTCACTGCTCGTGCCTTCTGGGCGCCCTCGGCGACGGCAACCACGGTGCGGATGGCCTTCAGGGTCTCCAGATCGATGCTGATGACCCGCTCGTCCGCCGGCGAGCTGACCAGTCTGCCCTCCGCGTCGAAGAACCGGGTGCACGCGTCCCCCACGATAGGGGAGTTCTCGAAGCGCTCCGCCTCCTCCTCGGTGAATGCCATCGACTCGACGATCGCGGCGGTGGAGCCGTGATGGATGCTGCCGATGCCGATGATGGCGATGTCGGCCTTCCCTGCGTCCTTCAGCACCTCACCGATCGCCGGCTCCGTGAGCAGCGTGTCCCGAGTCTTGACCGACCGCACCACGGCGGGGGCCAGGAGCGGGCGGTAGTGCGCTCCCAGCTTCGAGGCGAGCCCACGTGCCACGGCATTGGGATTCTGACTGGCGTCCACGGTGGAGAAGCCGCCCACCAGAGGGAACACCTCCAGATCGGGATGAGGGGGGCCTTCCTCGAGATGCGTCACCACTGACTGCACAGTCCTACCCCAGGACAGAGCGATTCGGCGTGCGTCGTCGATGTGGTCCCTCAGCCACGCAGCGCCGACCGAGCCCACGGCATCCAACGCCGATCGGTGCGGGCCGCCCACTGCGACCAGGCACTTACCGATCCGGAACTTCTCCTGCAGCGCCTCTTCCAGGTGGTGGCCGCGGGCCACCGGTTCGTGAATGCGGATCTCCACGATTCCTGCCTCTCGGGCAGCCGTCAGGATGCGCGAGATGTTCGACCGGCTGACCCCGAGTGCTAGAGCGATGTCACTCTGGGACCTGTTCTCCAGGTAGTACATGCGTGCGGCGCGGGCGAGCATGGCCGATTCACGGGGTGCTGGCATGCACGGCTCCACGGTGGCGCTTGCGGCATCGCCTCGGAATGCCAGGTGATGGAGTGGCCACTCGTGCCGTCTCGGCTGATGGCCACGCGCGGGAGCAGATCTCCCGGGGAAGTGGTAGGCCTGTTCCTGTCCACAGCACAGCCTGAACTTCCATATGGGGAGTGTACAACAGGGAAATTCTGGGATCTGTCCACTGTCCGATCGGCGACGGACGGCGGGATGGGCGCGGGGCCCTGCCGATGCCGATGTCGTGCAGCCGTGTCAGCGGAAGAGTTCGCCGCCGGGTCCGATAGGGGCGTGCACCCCCACACCGCTGATGGGCTCGCCCATCCAACTGCGGCACGTCCAGGGTCGTGTGCCCTCCTGCGTCTCCTCCAAAACCACGACTCCCGTGTTCTCCAGAGGACGCTGCCCCAGGGTCGCCGCGTCGAGATTGTCCGTCCGTCGGGCGGTCCAGCAACGGATTGCCGTGCCGTGGCCGATGATCGCGACGGTCTCCAGTCCGGCATCACGGCCGGTCTGCACGGCCTCCTCGATGACTGCGTCGTATCGGGCGAAGAAGTCCTGGCCGCTCTCTCCGCCCGGCATGGGCCGATCGAGCTCACCATGCGCCCAGGACAGCACGACGTCGTAGTACGCATCGATGTGGCTCGGATCATCGGACAGCTCCCACTCCGGGGCCTGGATCTCGTGGAGGCCGTGCCGTTGAGCCGGCACGAGGCCGCGCGCCCGAGCCAGGGGTTCCGCGGTGAGGTGCGTGCGGACCATGCTCGAGACCCACAGCGCCCCGATGTCCTCGTCCGCCAGGGCGTGGGGCAGAGCGGCTGCCTGCTCATCCCCCAGGGGCGTCAGGATCGGCCCGGGGATGCGAGTGTCGATCACGTCGTCGGCATTGGGCTGAGTCTGACCGTGGCGTATGAAGAGGAGTCGCATGGCCCTCACTCTACAGCAAGTGATTGTTCAGTCGTAAATAGTGATTGAATGATCATCGAGGGGTAGGGTGGTGCTATGGGATCAACTGAACGACGCTCCGGCATCCTGCGGCTCCTGGAGGCCACCGAGAGCGTGAGCGTGTCGGAGCTGGTGGACGAGCTCGGAGCGTCGGAGGCCACGGTGCGGAGGGATCTGGTCCAGCTCGACCGGGAAGGCGTCCTGCGGCGCACGCACGGTGGCGCGCGCCGACTGTCGCTGCGCGGAGTCACCACGCCCTTCGCCGGGCGCACCTCTGTCAACCCGGACGCCAAGAGACGCATCGCCGCGGCCGCCGCCGCCATGCTCGCCGCTCATGAGAGCGTCATCCTCGACGGCGGCACCACCTGCCTGGAGGTTGCCCGCCGCCTCCAGGATCACAGTCTGCGCGTGGTGCCGCTGTCCTTGCGGGCTGCGACCGTCCTGGGGGAGGCGGGGATCCATCTCACCTTGTGCGGCGGGGACATCCGCCCCGACGAGCTGTCGTTCACCGGAGCGAACGCCGCCAGCGGGATCGCCAGGATGCGCTACGACACGGCGCTCATCTCCTGCTGCGGGTTTTCCTTCGGTGAGGGCGTGACCTCCTACGATGCCGAGGACGCGGCCGTCAAAGCCGCGGCAGTGCACTACTCGAGTCGCGTGATCCTGCTGTGCGACAAGACCAAGTGGGGCAGGACGGCCTTCGGCTGGCTCGCGGACTCGGCCGAGCTCACCACCATCGTCACGGACCACGTGCTCACTCCCGAGGAGGAGTCCTCCGCCGCAGACGCAGGGGTGGAGGTCGTCACGGTCTAGATCTGGAGTCTGTCTCGGCCATCGAGTGGTGCCCCGGGGTTCTGGCGCGCGATCTGGTGGGTGAGGCGGCTCGGTCGGAGAAGCTCATGGGCGACGACGAACTGCGAATCGCCGAGGAGCTCCAGGCGACCGGCACCTTCTGGACGGAAGCGCATGGCATCAGCCCGATGATGGCCGGTGTGGCCCTGGGTGAGGCCGGGGGCGTTCGCCGATTCCGCTTGGCCGGCTTCGCCTGCTGCATCGGTGCCGCGCCGTGGCGCACCTCCCGCACGGATGACCTGCGCTACGCCGGAACTTCAGTGGCACGATGACCTACTCGACCAACTGCATACACTTTTGCAAGGACGGGCAGGATCAAATAGGGAAAAGCCGTACATCGAGGGGGTTGTGACCCCCAGTGGTGATGTGCAACACTCTGAGGGCAAGGAAAAGTGCATACACTTTTGAAGTGGCCCGCACAGGGTTTGCGAGAGATGGAGAGAATCAATGGATGCAGCGTCCATGGGGATGACGGCCTGCAGCGACGCTGTTGCCGCCGAGCCTCGCAAGTTGGTCTCGTACGCTCACCAGCAGCTGCGGGACGCCATTCTCTCCAACGCCATTCCCGCTGACACCACGCTGAGCCAGGTGCAGCTGGCCAAGCAGCTGGGCCTGAGCCGGACGCCGTTGCGGGAAGCGCTGCGCCTCCTGGAGCACGAGGGTCTCGCCACGGTCGAGGTCAACAAGAAGGTGACGGTCGCCAACGTGTCACCGGAGGACCTCGACGCCCTGTACGCGCTGCGGATCCAGCAGGAATCGCTGGCGATCTTCGCCGCTGTCCGGGCGTTCGACCCGGAGAACGTCGACCGTGCCCGCGAACATCTCACGGGCATGGAGGACGCAGTCAACGGCCAGGACTACGAGCAGTGGGCCCAGCATCACCGGGTCTTCCACATGAGTCTGGTGGCGGGAGTGAACGACCGGTTCACCAGATCTATCCAACAGCACTTCGACCATGCAGATCGCTACCGCAGGATCTACCTCAGTGAGTCGCAGACCAACTGGGGCCGGAGCATGGTCGAGCACCGGAGCATCCTCGATGCAGTTCTCAGCAGAAAACCTGCCGAGGCGGCGGAACTTCTCGCCCGCCACTATTCCCACACCGCGAGGGGCGTGTTGACGGCCATCGACGGCGACTACACACCCGATCTCATGAACGCCGCGGTGACCATGGCGCTCAGTCTTCGGTTCCAGCAGTAAGCACCCACACGGAGCGGCCCGGGCGAGGGGCCGGACACCGTCATCCCTTTACGGCACAACACTCGATGGAGACGTCATGCCCATTTTTCGTTTGGTTCAGCGAGTCCCTGGCGGACTGATGATCATCCCGCTACTCCTGGGCGCCACGATCAACACTTTCTGGCCGCAGGTCCTGGAGATCGGCGGATTCACCCAGGCGGTGTACAAGGACGGTGCGCTGGCGATCATCGGAGTCTTTCTGGTCTGCATGGGGGGACAGCTCTCCTTCAAGGCCACCGGGCCTGTCGTGCAAAAGGGGTTTGCCATCCTGATCGGCAAACTCCTGGCCGGTGTGGCCGTGGGGCTCGTGGCCGGCTTCCTGATGCCGGACGGCACGCTGTGGACCTTGACCCCGCTGGCCATCGTCGCGGCGATGACGAACTCCAACGGAGGCCTCTACGCGGCCCTGACCTCCGAGTTCGGGAACAAGACCGACCGCGGAGCGATCGCGGTCATCTCGCTCAACGACGGCCCGTTCCTCACGCTCGTCGTGCTGGGCGCAGCGGGCCTGGCGACGATCCCGATCCTGGCCTTCGTCGCCGTGCTGGTGCCCATCGTGATCGGTTTCATTCTCGGCAACATCGATCCGGAGATGCGTGAGTTCCTCAAGAAGGGGGAGAAGCTCCTCATTCCCTTCTTCGCCTTCCCGCTGGGCGCCAACATCGACTTCAATGCCATCGTCGTGGCGGGCCCTCCCGGCATCCTCCTCGGTATCTTCACGGTGGTCATCTCCGGCGGTGGCGCCATGCTGTTCCTCCACCTGCTCAACGTCGCCAAGCGGCGCCCGAAGTCCCGGCGGAACCTGATCTCGGGAGCCGCGGAGTCCTCGACCGCCGGCGCGGCAGTGGCCACACCCGCCGTGGTGGCGGCGGCCGATCCCGCCTTCCTGCAGATCCTCGACATCGCCACCGCCCAGGTCGCGGGCTCGGTGGTGACCACAGCGATCCTGACTCCTCTGCTGACCGTGCTGATCTACAGGTGGCAGATGAAGCGAGGCATCGACCCCGAGAACGAGTACCCCGATCTGGCCGATGACGTCCCGGCTGAGCACGCCCGGGCCTGACCGCACGAGGTCGACAGAGGCCTACGAGCTCGACCAGCTCACGATGGAGACGATCATGACACCCAAGTTCCTTCTTCCCGACGCCGGAGACAACGCCGCGATCGCCACGGAGCGCATCGAAGCGGGCGAACGCATCGACATCGACGGTCGACCGGTCACTGTCCGCACGGTCGTCCCCAAAGGCCACCGCCTGTGCGTCAAGAGGATCACCTCCGGTGACCACCTGATGTCCTGGGGGTACCCGTTCGGGTATGCGACCGCACAGATCGAGCCGGGTGACTATCTGTGCAACGAGCGGATGAAAGACGTCCTGACCATGAGGAACCCCGAGGACTACGCGACCGGGCTCTCGGTCAACTTCCTCGACCGGGACACCACCCAAGAACAGGCACTGCCCGAGAACCCCGTCCTCACCAACAATCCGCGTCATCCGGACTCCGGCCGGGGTTTCATGGGATACCGCCGCGGGCCGGGCCGTGGGTGGGGCACCCGCAACGATGTGGCGATCATCGGCGTCACCTCGCGAGCGAGGTCTCTCGTGCTCGCGGCCACGGAGGAGCTGCAGGAGTACTCGCACGGCCTGGCCAACGTGGACGCGCTGACGCCCGTCGTGCACACCGAGGGGGGCAGCTCCACATTGATGCACAACAAGCACCTGCTGCTCAGGACCCTGGCCGGGTTCGCGGTGAACCCCAATGTCGGGGCGGCGGTGTTCGTCAACGACCCGGACTCGCCGGTGTCGAACGTGGAACTGCTGCAGCAGCTCACCTCCCTCGGCGGCCTCCACCTGGAGAGCACGATCCGGTACTTCGTCGCGGACGCGGACTTCGAGGACTCGGTGTCCTCCCTGGCCGCGCTCGTGCGGCCGCTGCTGGCCGCGGCGGACAAGTGCACCCGGGAACGCGCCCCCCTGGAAGGCCTGAAGCTGGGACTGCAGTGCGGAGGCTCCGACGCCTTCTCGGGGGTGACGGCCAACCCGCTGCTGGGAACCGCCGTGCAGGAGCTCCTCGACGGCGGGGCGACGGCCAACCTGGCCGAGACCGACGAGCTCATCGGCGCCGAAGAACACGTCCTGGCCCGTGTCGCGGACGAAAATGTCGCCGAGCGGTTCCTGGAGAAGCAGAACGCCTTCAAGAAGTACGCGCAGAGGCACGGCCAGACGGCCGAGGGCAACGTCTCCGGAGGAAACCTCTACCGCGGTCTGTACAACATCACGCTCAAATCGCTGGGAGCAGGGCGGAAGAAGGACCCGGACACGGCGCTGGAGCACGTGATCGGGTACGGAGAGCCCATGTCCGCACCGGGGTACTACTTCATGGACAGTCCCGGCAACGACCTGGAGAGCATCGCGGGCCAGGTCGCCTCCGGGGCCAACCTCATCCTCTTCACCACGGGGAACGGCTCGATCACCAACTTCCCCTTCGTCCCGACGATCAAGATCGTGACGACCAACGAACGGTTCCAACTGCTCGAGACCGACATGGACTTCAACGCCGGGACGCTGCTGGAGGGCGCGGACTTTGCGGACGTCGCGCACGAGCTCGTCGAACTCACCTGCCGTGTCGCGTCCGGCGAGAAGAGCAAGGGCGAGTACACCGGGCAGTCACAGGTCCAGATCTGGAGGGACTGGCGCCAAGCCGGCGACCCCGGCAGCGATGAGGCCACCGGCCCCTCCCGCACCTTCTCCGGGGAACCGCTGGTTCCGGCGGATGTGGCTGGCACGCTTCAGCCGGCTGATGCAGTGGGCTCACCGCCTGGTGACCACCGCAGGCGGATCATCGAGATACTGCCGAGCAGTCTGTGTTCGGGCCAGGTGGCGGAACAGATTGCCGCCAGAGTAAACGACTCCCTCAGGACCTTGGGGCTGTCGGACTCGTGGGAAGTTATCGCACTGCCTCATACCGAAGGATGCGGAGTCTCCGGCGGGGACGCCGAGGAGGTCTACACCCGCACGATGCTCGGCTATGCGATGCATCCCGCCGTCGATCACACGATCTTCCTCGAACACGGCTGCGAGAAGACGCACAACGACTATTTCAAGGACAGTCTGCGGACTCGCGGCGTTGAGACATCGGGCTTCGGGTGGGCGGGCATTCAACGTTCCGGCGGCATCACGGCCGTGACGGGAATCGTCGACGAGCTCGTCCACGAGCACATCCGCGCAAGAGGCGCCGGAAGCGACGAACCGACGAAGCCGGCGGGACGGATTATCGGCCTGGCCACCGCCGTCGACCCCGCAGGGCAGACCGCACGGACCGCGGTTGACGTGGTTCGCCGTCTGCTTGCCCTCGGGACCAGCGTCGTGATCAGCGAAACGGATCAGCTGTTGAGCTCGAAGGACTTTCTGGAGGGACTCACCGTCCACGATGTTCACCCCACGCTCCCGTACGCGGGAGCGGTGCAGGATCCGGGGTTGCACGTCATGGAGTGCAGTTCCTCGGACTGGCTCGAGGTCTCGACCGGCTTGGGCGCCACCGGTGCTGAGACGCTCCTGGTCTTTGCGGGTACACACCCGGTTCAGCCGCACCGGATGCTTCCAGTGCTGCAGATCGGAACGACCAGCGGCGAGAGCACGGAGAAGAAATTCGATTTCACCGTCGGCAGCGCAGATACGTCCGACACCGCCTCGGCGATCATCGACAGAATCGAGGACGTGAATCGTGGCGACTACGCGCCCGTCGTGAAGCCCCGTCCCAACGTCGGATTCCAGATTTCCAGAGGGTTCTGGGGCGTCTCGCTCTGAACCCGTGACCACACAGACCACCACCAAGGAGAAAACACCATGTCACTGCTGCTGAAGACCAAGCTCGATGCCCGCGCCGCCCAGGACACCCCCATTCGCGTCGGCTTCGTCGGGTCGGGGCGCATGGGCACCGGAGCCATCTGTCAGATCGGCAAGATGGTCGGGATCGAGGTCACCGCCATCGCCGACGTCAACACCGACCGAGCCGTGGAGGCGTTCGAGAAGTCCGAGGTCGACGCTCAGCGTGTCAGCGTGTGCGATGACGCGGAAGAGGCCAGGCGCCTCATCGAGGACGGTCAGCGGATCGCGACGTCGGACTGGCGTCTGCTGCTGGACATCGGCGTCGACGTCGTCGTCGAGTCGACCGGGATCCCCGAGGTCGGCGCTGACGTGGCGATGCAGGCGATCCTCAACCACACGCACGTCGTGATGCTCAATGTCGAAACGGACGTCGCGGTGGGGCCGATCCTCTCCTCGATGGCCGATCGAAGCGGCGTCGTCTACACCGTGGCCTCCGGGGACGAGCCCGGCCTGATCGCCGAGCTCTACGACCGGTACACCTCCCTGGGCTTCACCGTGGTGGCCACAGGGAAGTCCCCTTCGAGCATCGGCGAGTACGACCGGTACGCGACCCCGGACAGCGTGCGCGAGGACGCAGAGCGGCTGAAGATCAACCCGCACTTCCTCGTCACCTTCCGCGACGCGACCAAGACGATGATCGAGATGGCGGCCGTGTCCAACTACACCGGGCTGCGCGCCGACGTCCGGGGCATGCACGGTCCGGTGGCAGGTGTCGAGGAGATCAGCAGGTTCTTCCGTCCCAAGGCCGAAGGCGGCCAGCTCAACGGCACGGGCGTGATCGATTACGCACGGCCGCTGAAGAACGAGGACGGGAGCATCGACTTCTTCCGCTCGGTCACACCGGGCGTCTTCATGGTCATTCACACCGACAACCAGCAGATCCGGGACGACCTCGACTACCTCGACGTCTACGGGGACAACGGGTACTACGTGATGCACACCCCGTACCACCTGGTCACCAACGAGCTGCCGCTGTCCATCGTCCAGGCCGTGGACTACGGCCAGCCGACCATCTACCCCAAGAAGGGGCTGGTGACCGAGGTCTTCGCAGCGGCGAAGAAGTCGATGAAGGCCGGCGATGTCATCGACGGCGCCGGAGGTGCCGCGGTGTACTCCCTCGTCGACGACTACGAGACGTGCAAGAAGGAGAACATCGTTCCCCTCGCCCTGCTCACCAACGCCAAACTCACCCGTGACGTCGACCAGGACGAGGTCATCACCTACGACATGGTCGACCTCAACGAGGAATCGGCGCTCTACCACCTCCGTCGCCTCCAGGAGTCCATGGAGACGGTCTGACCGACAGCTTCACTGGATTTCACGACAGAAGGATCTTGAATGCGCATCGCCAACGTTGACAACCGAGCCACACTGATCATCCAGGAGGGTGACGAACTCAAGGGCGTGGACATCGAGAGATGTTCGAGACAGCTGTTCCCCTCGGACACGCGGGAACTGCTGCCCCGGCTGGACGAGCTGAAGTCCTGGTTCGACGGGAAGGACTTCTCCTCCCACAGCTTCCCCGTGACCTGGGACTCCCTCGGCAGCCCCATCGGTACCCCCCGTCAGATCTTCGCCATCGGGATGAACTACCTCGCTCACGCCGATGAGGTGGCGATCGCAGCTCCCGAGGTCCCGGCAGTGTTCACCAAGTTCGTCTCGTCGTTGTCCGGACCGAGGACCACCTCCGAGCTGCCCTCGGACAGCGTGGACTGGGAGGTCGAACTGGTCGCGGTCATCGGACGTGGTGGCCGGAACATCGCCAAGGACGACGCCTTGGACCACATCGCCGGTTACGCCGTGGGCCAGGATCTCTCGTGCCGGGACCTGCAGTTCGCCGCCGCGTCGTCCCCGCAGTTCTCGCTCGGGAAGTCCTACGCGGGGTTCGCCCCGGTCGGGCCATGGTTGACCACCGCCGACGAAGTACCCGACCCGGGGAGTCTCATCATGAAGTGCTCGACCGGAGACGAGGTGCTCCAGGAGGGGTCGACGGCGAACCTGATCTTCGACATCCCCACACTCGTGGAGCACCTGTCGTCCGTCGTCGAGCTGTTCCCCGGGGATCTCATCTTCACCGGGACCCCCGACGGCGTCGGCTTCGGCCGCAATCCGCGACGATACCTGACCTCGGGAGAGGAACTGGTCAGCTCCATCGAGGGACTGGGGGAGATCCGACAGAGCTTCGTATGATCGTCGGCGGGTCTGGAGGACTGCTGTACGGCGCGACCTCTCGTGGAGGCATCCACGTGAGGTCGCGCCGCACGGTCACCGAGGCGACCGCGGAACACGGCCCGGCCGGCAGACGTTCCTCAGGGCCTGCAGTATGCCCTGGACTGCCATGGCGTGTGTCTGCCAGGCCTGTTCCACCAGTGTCCTCACGATGGTTGTGGACGTTGATCGACTCGGGTACTTCCGCGCCTCGGCCAGGACGGTGTAGATGGCCCGGGTTCGTCTGGGCGCGCCCATGACGTCCACGATCAGAAGCCGGGCGAGGGGGCCGGCTGGCAGGCACTAGATCCGACGTCGTCGGGCCCTCGGCGTTGTCATGCGCCGATTCGTACCGCATGCCTGCGCCCGGGGGCGAACTTTTGACCCTTCCTGTGTCCTAGGTCATATGCTATCTTCGGATCTACACAAGTGTGCATTAAAAGTTTCTGATATGCACATATGTGTAATACCCTGCTCAATGAACCAGGAGATCCTCATGCGGCGCGCCTTCTTCCAGCTCGGCACCGGTGCCGCGTTCTCCACGGGCTCGCTGAGAACTGTCCGGGATCCTGTGGGTGCACAAGGTGTCGAAGCCCAGGGTGCGGGACGACGTCAAGGTTCTGAGCAGTGGTGATGTGGATGCCGACCGCGTCGCGGCCAATGCGCTGGCCGACCTGTTCGTCCCCTTCCGTACGCGCCGTTCCGTGGCTCACCGGACGCGGAGATGGGCTCGGCCAAACGCAGCTCTGCGAGCACCCCGGACGACATCCGCGGGCTTCCCGGTGCTCTGTCACGCTCGGATCCTCAGGAAGGGAACCGTGGAGGCAGTTCTCCCGACCGTGTTGGGTGATCTCGACTCCCTCGGTATCTCGGCCGTGCCCCTCCAATCGTCATGATCCTCGGGTGGCTCTCCGAGTGGCTCGGCCGGAAGAAGGGAAGGGCCCGGGGGCGCGCACGAGGAGTGCCACCCCTGGAGCATCCGGGCTCGATCCCTGGGGCGGCTATCAATCCTCCCCGGGTGGCCGCCCGAGATGCTAAGGGGACCCGGAGCCGCCCCGGAAAACCGGCTGGCTCCGAGAGGCGCCCCTCGGAGCCCACCACGCTGGACCACCCGTACGTCCTGGCGCCCGACAGTACCCCGACAGTAGATCGACATCCGCTCAGGCGGACTCTAGGAGCACGATTTTGATGTCTTATGTTCTTCCGTTCACCGAGATCGATCTGTCGGACCTGGAGGAGGTCGGGGGCAAGAACGCGTCCTTGGGTGAGTTGATCCGGAAT
>NZ_JBISWL010000010.1:0-20903 GCF_044462265.1 Kocuria rhizosphaerae | reverse complement strand
GTCCCGGAGCCGGCGGGATGGAGCCGTCAGAGCCGGTTGAGGGATGCGGTGACGGGGGCGTCGGCCGACTCCCAGAACGTGGCTCCCTTGATCCCGGCGGCGGCGGGGTCGAAGAGCGGGTTCAGTCCCTGCTTCTGCTGGCGCTCGAAGTCCCGCAGGGCGCGCAGGGCGATCGGCAGGAGCAGGGCGATGGCGACCATGTTGAACCAGGCGATGAGGCCGTAGCCGATGTCGCCGAGCATCCACACCGTCTCGGTGGTCCGGACCGTGCCGAGGTAGACCGCCAGCAGCACCATGACCTGCACGATGCGGGCCAGGACGCCCCGGGAGCTGCCGGTGAGGTACACGATGTTCGTCACGCCGTAGTAGAAGTAGGACAGGATCGAGGTGAAGGCGAAGAAGAAGATGGCCACGGCCACGACGCCGCCGCCGAGGCCCAGCCCGGGGGCGATCGTGTCGACGGCCGTCTGGGTGAAGGCCGCTCCCGGCTCCACGCCCGGAAGGTTCTCGGTGAGTGCGGCCCGGCCCTCGGGCAGGATGTTGTAGGCCCCGGTGGACAGGATCATCACACCGGTCGCCGTGCAGACCAGGACGGTGTCGATGTACACGGAGAACGACTGGACCAGGCCCTGCTTGGCCGGGTGCGTGACGGAGGCCGCCGCACCGGCGAAGCCGCCCTCGCCGACACCGGCGACATTGGAGTAGAGGGAGCGGCGGACGCCCCAGGACACCGCGGCGCCGATCATGCCGCCGTAGACCGCGTCCATGCCGAACGCCGAGGAGACGACCATGCGCACGACCTCGGGGATGGCCTGGAAGTTCATGATCAGCACGACGACGGCGAGCAGGACGTACGCGGCGGCCATGAGGGGCACAACCGTCTGGGCGAAGTGGGCGATGCGCTTGGTGCCGCCGAAGACGACGAGGGCGGTGAGTCCCACCAGGACCAGGCCGGAGATCCAGGTCGGGATGCCGAAGGCGGTGTCCAGGGAGGTGACGATGGTCGAGGACTGCACGCCGGGGATCAGCGTCGTGTAGCACAGCACGGCCACGGTGGCGGCGGCGACCGCGAGCCACTTCAGGCCCAGGCCCTTCTCGATGTACCAGGGAATGCCGCCGCGGTACTCCCCGTCGACCTTGACCTTGTAGATCTGCCCGAGCGTGGCCTCGATGAAGGCGCTGGAGGCGGTGAGCACGGCGGTGGCGATCATCCAGAACAGGGCACCGGGTCCGCCGAAGGCGATCGCGGTGGCGACACCGGCGATGTTCCCGACTCCCACCCGGCCGCCCAGGGCCATGGCGAAGGCCTGGAAGGAGGTCGTGCCGTCCTTGGACTCCGCGCGTCCGAAGAGGCACTTGACCATGGCCGGCAGCTGCCGCACCTGCACGGCTCGCGTGGCGATGGTGTAGACGAATCCGGTGATGAGGGTGACGTACACCAGGGGATTCCAGATGACGTCGTAGGTGGTGGCGAGAAAAGTGTCCATGCGATGCTCCGTCCGCGTGAAGTGAGGCCCCTGCCCCCTGGAGTGGTGACCTCGGCCCGTGCCCGGCGCGCCAGGCCGTCGACCCGATCGTGAACGGGTGGGTCGAACCGGCTCCTGATCCCGTCCACCGGCGTGGGTCCGGTCGGGAAGCGCCTTCGGCCTGACTGTCGGATTGTCAGGCAATTGATGTTGAGGGAAAGCTAAGCATGTGACCGGGGCCACGTCCAGACCCCCGGCAAAAAGTTTCGTGACGGTCCAGGGAATTTTCCGCTCGCGGGACTTCCCCTCGGGCGGGACCGCGGGCATGCCGGGACGAGCCGCTCACCGGTCGGCGCCGAGCGGCTGCGCGGACCGCACCCGTCACCCGGCGGCCCGCCCCTTCGCGCCACGACCCCTCGGGGAACCGGGGCCCGCAGTCAGTCGGCGGAGCCGACCTCCTGCATCCGGTGCCAGAGCAGGGCGACGTGCAGGGCCGTGCGGGACTCCGCGTCGTCCAGTGACACGCCCAGGGTCTCCTGCAGCCGTGCCAGGCGCGCGTAGAGGGCCGGGCGGCTGAGATATCCCGCCCTGGCCAGCGCGGACTTGTTGCCACCGTGGCGGAGGTACAGCTCGAGCAGGTCCAGGGCCGCGGCGTCCTGGTTCTCGAGCAGCGGGGCGAGCTCCGCCTCCGCGAACGCCCTGACGCGCGGGTCCGCCCCCAGCAGGGCCAGCAGGCCCCGCAGCCGGACGTCGGCGAAGCGGTAGAACGGGCGTCGGCGGATCTCCAGGGTGGCGGCGATGTCGGCGACCTGCGCGGCCTCGTCGAGGCCGGCCGCCGCCTCGAGCAGCGACGAGCGGCTGTGGCCCACACCCACGGTCCACGACGCCTGACCCCCGTGGGGTTCGGCCAGCTGGGCGCAGATCCGCTCCACCAGAGGATCGGCGAGCTGCCGGGCCGGCACCCCCAGCAGCACGCCCAGCGACCCGGACTGCAGGCCGGCCGCCAGCATGGAGCGGCGGGCCTGCCGGACGACGGCGGCCAGGTCCTCCAGCAGCGCCCTTCCCCGCAGCTGCAGCCCGGTGGGGTCCCCGTCGGACGAGCGGTCCAGGCGTACGACCATCGGGACGTAGTAGGCCGCGGGCTCCAGCCCCAGGGCTGCGGCACGGGTGACCGCCTCCTGCTCGGCCAGGGCATGGGGCTGGCGCAGCTCGTGCAGGAGACCGGCCTGCGACTGGTGCAACAGCTCCTGCTCGTCGCGCCCGGCCATCCGGGCGATGGTCAGGGCCTGCCCCGCGCGCTCGAGCACCTGGGCGGCGTCGGCGTCGTCGGGCAACGCGGCGGGGACGACGAGCCGGCCCCATCGCCGTCCGCGGACGCCCACCGGGGTCTGCAGCCAGTCCTCCGCGTCGGCCCGGCGTCCGGCCCCCTCCCGGTAGCCGACCCGGCGCGCACGTTCGACCCAGTCGACCAGCAGAGCACCGGGCTCGGCCCGGGCGGCCTGGAAGGCGAGGACCCGGTGGGCGACGTCCTCCAGGACGACGGGTGCGCCGAGCAGCTCGGCCGTGCGGTCGACGATCTGCTGCTCGCTGGCGCTCTCGAGGCTGAGCTGGGTGAAGACCTCGTGCACGCGCCGCGCACGCTCCACCCGGGCGAGCTGTTCGCCCACGAGCATCCGGTGCGCCGCCTGGGTGACCCGGACGAACCGGACGGAGCGGGTGAGGAGCACCACGGGCAGGAGGCGTCCGCGCGCCGCGGTGCGCAGGACGTCGATCGCCGGGAGGACCGGCCGCCCGTCCGCGTCGACGAGCTCGATCACGACACCTGCAGCTCCGGCCGCCTCGAGGTCGCCCAGGAAGCGACCCGTCGCCTCCGGCGAACCGCGGAAGGTCTGGCCGGTGGTCAGCACCAGCTCTCCGCCCTCCAGCAAAGAGCCCACCCGCTCGGTGTCGGCAATGTGGACCCACCGCACGGGGGTGTCCAGGGCATCCGTCCCGCAGAGGATCTCCGGTGCACCGGCACGGATCTCGGCCAGGTCGAGCACGGTCCGCAGCGTCACCGGAACGGCCGTCGTGGCGTTCCCGTCCTCCGGGGCGCCCGGGCCAGGACCCTGTGAAGAGTCCGGCGACGACGTGCGGCGACCTCCGGCACCCTCCCCCGCAGTGGCCTCGCTGTCAGCGTCCCGTTCCAGCATTGACACATCGTAAGGTCAGAGCGACTTTTTCGTACACCTTGTTCCTGGCGAAGTGCCAGCACCCTCCGTCATGCTGATTGTCAGACAAAGATGCAGAGACGTTGACGCAGAGACGTTGCTGCGCCGTCTGACCGCCCCACACGAAAGGGTCACCACATGCAGACCAGCACGCAGACCACCACCCGCACCCTCGGTCACTGGATCAACGGCGAGCCCACCGCTCCCGGCCAGGACTCCCGTTTCGCGGACGTCACCAACCCCGCCACCGGACAGGTCACCTCGCGCGTGGCCCTGGCCCCGACCAGCACGGTCGACGTGGCCGTCGCCGCGGCCGCCGCGGCGTTCCCGGCGTGGCGCGACACCTCCATCGCCCGCCGCACCCAGATCGTCTTCGCCTTCCGCGAGCTGCTCAACGCCCGCAAGGGCGAGCTGGCCGAGATCATCACGGCCGAGCACGGCAAGGTCCTGGACGACGCTCTCGGCGAGGTCTCCCGCGGCCAGGACGTGGTCGAGTTCGCCTGCGGCATCCCGACCCTGCTGAAGGGCGGCTTCACCGAGAACGCCTCCACCAAGGTGGACGTCCACTCGATCCGTCAGCCGCTGGGCGTGGCGGCGATCATCTCCCCCTTCAACTTCCCTGCCATGGTGCCGATGTGGTTCTTCCCGGTGGCCATCGCCGCCGGCAACACCGTGGTGCTCAAGCCCAGCGAGAAGGACCCCACGGCCGCGAACTGGATGGCCGAGCTGTGGAAGGAGGCCGGTCTTCCCGACGGCGTCTTCAACGTCGTGCACGGCGACAAGGAGGCCGTCGACGCCCTGCTGGACAGCCCGGACGTCGCCTCCGTGTCCTTCGTGGGCTCCACCCCGATCGCCCGGTACGTCTACGAGCGGGGCACCGCCAACGGCAAGCGGGTCCAGGCCCTCGGCGGGGCCAAGAACCACATGCTGGTGCTGCCCGACGCCGACCTCGACCTCGCCGCCGACGCGGCCGTCAACGCCGGCTTCGGCTCGGCCGGTGAGCGCTGCATGGCGATCTCCGCGATCGTGGCCGTGGAGTCCATCGCCGACGAGCTGGTGGAGAAGATCGCCGAGCGCGCCCGCACGCTGCGCATCGGCGACGGCACCCGTGGCTGCGACATGGGCCCGCTGGTCACCGCCGCCCACCGCGACAAGGTCGCGAGCTACATCGACGCCGGCGAGCAGGCCGGCGCCACCCTGGTGCTCGACGGCCGCCAGGTCGACCCGGACTCCGAGGGCGAAGGATTCTTCCTCAACCCGACCCTGTTCGACCACGTCACCGAGGACATGTCGATCTACACCGACGAGATCTTCGGCCCTGTCCTCTCCACGGTCCGAGTGCCGAGCTACGACGAGGGCGTGGCCCTGATCAACAGCAACCCCTACGGCAACGGCACCGCGATCTTCACCAACGACGGCGGGGCCGCCCGCCGCTTCGAGAACGAGATCCAGGTCGGCATGGTCGGGATCAACGTGCCGATCCCCGTCCCGATGGCCTACTACTCCTTCGGCGGGTGGAAGAACTCGCTGTTCGGCGACACCCACGCCCACGGCGCCGAGGGAGTGCACTTCTTCACCCGCGGCAAGGTGGTGACCAGCCGCTGGCTGGACCCCAGCCACGGCGGCCTCAACCTCGGCTTCCCGACCCACTCCTGAGGAGCTCACCGTGACCGACACCACCACCGCGACGCCGGCGCTCACCGCTGAGGAGATCGAGGCCGGCCGCCGCGCTTACGAACTCGACCGGGCCCACGTGTTCCACTCGTGGTCCGCGCAGGGCTCCCTGGACCCGCTGACGGTGCTCAAGGCCGAAGGCTCCTACGTCTGGGACGGCGAGGGCAACCGGCTGCTGGACTTCTCCTCGCAGCTGGTCAACACCAACGTGGGGCACCAGCACCCGAAGGTGGTCGCCGCCATCGTCGAGCAGGCGCAGACCCTGTGCACCATCGCCCCGCCGCACGCGAACGCGGCCCGCTCCGAGGCGGCCCGGCTCATCGCCGAGCTCACCCCCGGGGACCTGAACCACGTGTTCTTCACCAACGGCGGCGCGGACGCCGTGGAGCACGCGATTCGCATGGCTCGCCTGCACACCGGCCGGCACAAGGTGCTCTCCGCCTACCGCAGCTACCACGGGGGCACCCACCTGGCCGTGAACGCGACCGGGGACCCGCGCCGGTTCGCCAGCGACTACTCGGACTCCGGCGTCGTGCACTTCATGCCGGCCTACCCGTACCGCTCCTACTTCGGCTCCACCACCGAGGCCGAGGAGACGGAGCGGGCGCTGCGGCACCTGGAGGACATGATCGTGCTCGAGGGCGCGCAGAACATCGCCGCGCTGATCCTCGAGTCGATCCCCGGCACCGCCGGGATCTACCTCCCGCCGGCCGGCTACCTGGAGGGTGTGCGGGAGCTGACCCGCAAGTACGGGATCGTCTACATCGCCGACGAGGTCATGGCCGGCTTCGGTCGTTCCGGGAAGTGGTTCGCCGTGAACCACTGGAACGTGGAGCCTGACCTGATCACCTTCGCCAAGGGCGTGAACTCGGGCTACGTTCCGCTCGGCGGGGTGGCGATCTCGCAGGCGATCTACGACACCTTCCGGGACCGGGCATACCCCGGCGGGCTGACCTACTCCGGTCACCCGCTGGCGTGCGCCGCCGCCGTCGCCTCGATCAACGCCATGCGGGACGAGGGCATGATCGAGCACGCGGCCTGGCTGGGCGAGAACGTGTTCGGGCCCGGCCTGCGCGAGATCGCCGAGCGCCACCCGTCGGTGGGCGACGTCCGGGGCACGGGATGCTTCTGGGCGGTCGAGCTGGTGAAGGACCGCACCACCCGGGAGCCCATGGCCGCCTACGGCGGCTCATCGCCGGAGATGAACGAGCTCGTGGCCGCGCTCAAGGCCGGAGGCATGCTGCCCTTCGCCAACTTCAACCGCATCCACGTGGTGCCCCCGCTGAACATCAGCGAGGAGGACGCCCGCCGCGGGCTGGAGATCCTCGACGCCGCGCTCGGCGTGACCGACCGCCACGCACGCACGGCGTAGTCCCCGTGGAGGTCCCACCGGCCGGGACCTCCACGGCGGGCCGCAGGGACCGCTCCGTCGTGCCCCTGCGGCCCGCCGCCCTCCACCCACCACGCCCCGCTCGGCGCACCGGACAAGGACCTCAGATGATTCTCGACACCGCTCCTCCTCGTCACGACGTGGCGTCCGGCGCCGCCGAAGGGCCGCTGGGCAACGCGCACAGCCAGCTGCGGTCGGCCGTGGCCACGCTCGGCCTCGACGACGGGATCCACCGGATGCTGGCCCAGCCCCGCCGGGAGATCACGGTGCAGGTGCCTCTGCGCCGCGACGACGGAAGCGTGGAGGTGCTCACCGGGCACCGGGTGCAGCACAACTTCGCCCGCGGCCCCGCCAAGGGCGGAGTCCGGTACAGCCCGGCGGTGACCCTCGACGAGGTTCGGGCGCTGGCGATGTGGATGACCTGGAAGTGCGCCCTGCTCGACGTCCCCTACGGCGGGGCCAAGGGCGGGATCACCATCGACCCCCGGAACTACTCCACCCGTGAGCTGGAGCGGGTGACCCGCCGGTACACCTCGGAGATCCTGCCGGTCATCGGTCCGGAGCGCGACATCCCCGCCCCGGACATCGGGACCGACGAGCAGACCATGGCCTGGATGATGGACACCTACTCGGTGGCCGTCGGCTACACCGCGCCCGCCATGGTCACCGGCAAGCCGCTGAGCATCGGCGGCTCCCGGGGCCGGGCCGCGGCGACCTCGAAGGGCGTGGTCCACATCGGGTTGGCCGCCCTGACCCACCACGGCATCCCGGTCGCGGGCGCCACGGCCGCCGTGCAGGGCTTCGGCAAGGTCGGCGCCGGAGCCGCACGGTTGCTGGCGGAGGCCGGGGTGGCGGTGGTCGCCGTGTCCGACCAGTACGGCGCCGTCCACCGCACCGGCGGGCTGGACGTGCCGGCCCTGACCACACACCTCGAGGCCACCGGCTCCGTGGTCGGCTTCCCCGGTGCCGACCCCCTCGACCCGGCGGCACTCCTGGAGCTGGAGGTGGACCTGCTGGTCCCCGCCGCCGTGGAAGGCGTGCTGCACGAGGCCAACGCCGCCTCGGTGCGTGCACGAATTGTCGTAGAGGGCGCCAACGGTCCCACCACCGCTGCGGCCGACGAGGTCCTGGCGGCCAACGGCGTGCTCGTGGTCCCCGACATCCTCGCCAATGCCGGCGGCGTCATCGTGTCCTACTTCGAGTGGGTCCAGGGCAACCAGTCCTATTGGTGGACCGAGGCCGAGGTCGACCACCGGCTGGAGCAGCGCATGCTCATGGCCTGGAACGGCCTGCTGAAGACCCGGCGGAGCACCGGTCTCACCCTTCGGGAGGCCGCCACCGTGATCGCGGTCGAGAAGGTCGCCCAGGCCCACCAGATCCGTGGCATCTATCCGTGACCGGGGGGCCGGTCACACCTGGTCTCCCGAAACCCACCTGGACCCACGCACCGGTTCCCCGTGCCCGTCCTTCGTCTCGTCGCCGCCCCCAGTGCCCACCCGGAGGTCCACCATGCCCACGCCCAACGACTGCGTCGTCCGCTTCCAGCCCCACCGAGGATGGGAGGTCAAGGCTCCCGACGCCGGGCGTGCGGTCCTCTGCTCGACCAACCGTGCCGAGGCCCTCCAGTGGGCCTGGAACATCGTCCGCACCACCGGAGGCCAGGTCGTCCTCCAGCGCGGCGACGGATGTGCGGCATGACGCGCGAACCGGCCGCTCCCACCCGCCGACCGTGGGCCGCCGCGGAGCGCGCAGGAGGGCACCGGGGGCCCCGGACGGCTTCCCCCGCCCCGGAGGGACGGACCGCTGCCACGGCGGAACGCTCCCGGACCGTTCCCGGCATGGGCTGGTTGCGCCCCGGGCGCACCGTCCGGGTCTGCCGGGGCGAGAGGGTCTACCACCACGGGGTCGTGGAAGTGGTGATGCCGCAGGCGATGGTGCTGTGGATCCGGGAGGCCGGCCTGGGCACCCGGAAGATGATCGACCTCGAGGAGTTCGTCCTCCACCCCTGCTGAGCAGAGCTGCGGCGCCGGGTCCGGCGCCGTGCCGATGGGCACGCGATCGCTCTCCCGCCGGACGGCGCCGATCGTTCCGGGAAACAGAATCGGACCAATTGTGCCGCAGGGGTAGACGTGGCGCACAGCACATGTCTACGCTCAACGTAGTGCAAGATTGCCTGACAATTAAACAGCTCGAAGGTGCGGTTCCAGACCGCCCGCTCCGGGCTGTGCCCCAGCAGAAGGGAAGGACATGCACGTTGTCGTCGTCGGAGGTGGCGTGGTCGGCCTGACCACCGCGTACCACCTGGCACGTGAGGGCGCGGGGGTCACCCTCGTGGACGCCCGGAGCACCGGCCTGGGCGCCTCGGAGATCAACGCGGGATGGGTCTGCCCCGCCGAGTCAGCGCCCGTTCCCGGCCCCGGGGTCATCCTCAAGTCCATGAAGTGGATGCTGCGCCCGGACAGCCCGCTCTACATCAAGCCCTCCCTGGAGCCCGCCTTCCTGAAGTTCCTCATGGGCATGTGGCGCCACTCCAACGCCCGGGACCAGCGGGCCGGGTTCGAGGCCCACCTGACCCTGGCCCAGGACACCCTCGAGGTCTTCGACGACTACCGCGCCGACGGCATGGACTTCGAGATGCACACCGCCGGGCTGCTCATGGCCTTCAAGGAGAAGGAGTACCTGGAGCACCACATCGACAACCTGGATCTGGCCCGGCGGTTCGGACGCGACCCCCGCGTGCTGCGCGGGGACGAGGTCCGCGAGCAGGAACCGATGCTCAGCGACGCGGTGATCGGCGGAATCTACTACCCGCACGAACGCCACCTCGACCCCGGGGCCCTGACCCGGGCCCTGGCCGAGCGCATCGTCGAGATGGGCGTGGAGATCGTGGAGAACGCCCCCGTCGACGAGGTCGAGACCTCCGGGGACCGCATCACCGCACTGCGCTCCGGGGACCGCCGCTTCACCGGCGACGCCGTCGTGCTGGCCGCCGGCGCCTGGACCGGACAGATCTCCAAGCACTTCGGCATCCTCCTCCCGGTGCGCCCCGGGAAGGGCTACAGCGTCGAGGTCCCGCAGCTCGGCCTGCGCAGCGCGGTGAACCTCTGGGACGCGAAGGTCGCGGTCACCCCCTTCCAGGACAGGCTGCGCCTGGCCGGGACCATGGAGTTCGGCGGCCTGGACGAGAACGTCAACCAGGTCCGCGTCGACGCCATCATGCGCGCCCCGCGCACCTACTTCCGGAACTGGGAGCCGCCGACCGAGCAGGTCACGGCCCGCGCCGGCATGCGCCCCATGACCCCGGACGGCCTGCCCATCATCGGGCGCATGGGCCCGATGACCAACGCCTACGTCTCCACCGGTCACGGCATGATGGGCATCACCCTGGCCCCGGGCACCGCCGCCGCCCTGACCGACCTCGTCCTGCACGGACGCACGTCCCCCGCCCTCGAGCCCTTCTCCGCCGAGCGATTCACCGGATCGCGCCGCGCGGTCCACTCCGCAGCCTGACACCACTCCCGAAAGGACACCCCATCATGACCCAGCGCAAGAACGTCACCCTCCGCGGCATCCTGGCCGCGTGCACCACCCCCTTCACCGCCGACGGCTCCGCCGTCGACGAGGAGGCCCTGCGCCGCCACGTCGACCGCCTCGTCGAGGCCGGCATCCACGGCCTGGTCCCCACCGGGACGTCCGGGGAGTTCCCCACGCTCACCGACGCCGAGTACCGGCGCGTCATCGAGCTCTTCGTGGAGGCCGCCGCCGGGCGCATCCCCGTGGTCGCCGGCATCGGGGCGCTCTCCACCGAGCGGGCGATCTCGCTGGCCCAGCACGCCGAGGCCGTGGGCGCCGACGCCCTGATGCTCGTCCCCCCGTTCTACGACCCGCTGGACTACGACACCCTGGTCGCGTTCCTGACCGACGTCGCCTCCTCTGTGAACCTGTCGATCGTCTACTACCACGTGCCCGGGGCCACCGGCATCCCCCTCGACGCCGACCAGATCGCCGCCCTGGGCGAGATCGACGGCATCGACTACCTCAAGTCCACCTCCGACGACGCCATCGCGCTGGGGGATCTCCTCACCAACCACTCGGACAAGATCAAGGCCTTCAACGGCTGGGACACCCTGACCTTCTTCGGCATCGCCAGCGGCGCCCAGGCCTCCGTGTGGGGGGCGGCCGGGGTCGTGCCGGAGCTGGCGGTGGAGTTCTGGAACACCCTGGCCGAGCGCGGTGACCTGGTTGCCGCCCGGGAGCAGTGGAAGACCCTGCGGGCGATCAGCGCCTTCCTGGAGTCGGTGAACTACCCGGCCGGTCTCAAGGCAGGACTCGAGCTGCTCGGGGTGCCCGCCGGTCCCCCGCGCCGCCCGATCCAGCCGCTGTCCGAGGAGAAGAAGGAGCAGTTCGCCCAGATCCTCGAAGCCGCCGGGGTCCTGAAGCCGGCCACGGCATGACCGAGATCCTCAGCCTGGACGCGGTGGAGGTGCACGCCGAGGGCGAGCCGGGCCGGATCCTCACCTCGGCGGCGCACCTCGTCCGGGGCGACACCATGGCTGAGCGCCTGCAGTACTGCCGGGAGCACCTGGACGGCCTGCGCCGGCTGGTGCTGCAGGAGCCCCGGGGCTACCCCGCCATGTGCGCGGTGATCCTCCTGCCGCCGGTCAACCCCGGGTCAGACTTCGGGATCGTGGTCCTGGAGCAGGGCGGTTTCACCCCGATGTCGGGGTCGAACACCATCTGCGCCGTCACCGCCGCGATCGAGACCGGCATCATCGACCGCCCCGGCCCCGAGGTCCTGGTTGCCGTCGACACGGCCGTGGGCACGGTGCACGCCACGGCCCGCGTGCAGGGCGGCAAGGTCCTCGACGTCACGGTCGCCAACGTGCCCGCCTTCGTCGTCGACCTGGAGGTGCCCCTGGAGGTCCCGGAGCTGGGCACCGTCCCGGTGGACGTCGTCTTCGGCGGCCAGTTCTTCGCCCAGGCACGGGTGGCCGACCTGGGCCTGGAGCTGGACCCGGCCCACGGCAAGGACCTGGCCCGGGCCGGGGCCCTGATCAAGCTGGCGGCCACGGAGCAGATCGACGTCGTCCACCCGGACAACCCCGGCATCCGCGGGGTCAACCTGGTGATGCTCCACAGCGGCGATCCCGTCCGCGGGGCGGCCTCGCGCAACACCGTGGTGCTCACCAACGGACCGGTTCTCCCGGACATGCCGCAGAGCTGGACCGGGGTCCTGGACCGGTCCCCCTGCGGGACCGGAACGTCGGCCCGGATGGCCGCCCTGCACGCCCGGGGCCTGCTGGGCCTGCACGAACCCTTCCACCACCGGAGCATCATCGGCACCGAGTTCGTCGGAGAGCTGGTGGGCACCGCCACCGCCGGGGACCGCACCGCGGTGCTGCCCACCATCACCGGGCGGGGCTGGGTGACCGGGCACAGCCGGTGGGTCCTCGACGACTCGGACCCCTTCCAAGCCGGGTACTCCGTCGGCGACATCTGGGCGCCCGCGGCTCCGGCGTCCTACCCCGTTCGCACCGAAGCAAAGGATTGACCATGAGCGAGACGACCACCACTGCCCGCACCCTGCTGGGGGCGGCCACCTCGGACACGCCGATCACCGCGGGTCTCTACATCGACGGGCAGCTGCGGCCCAGCGCCACGGGCCGCACCTCCGAGGTCATCAACCCCTCCGACGGCACGGTGGTCGCGACCGTCGCCGTCGCCGACGAGCAGGACGTGGACGCCGCGGTCCTGGCGGCCCGGGCCGCGTTCCCCGGCTGGTCGGGGGCGACGCCTGCGGAACGATCCGCCGTGCTGACCCGGTTCGCCGCGCTCCTGGAGGAGCGGGCCGAGGAGTTCGCGCAGCTGGAGAGCCGGCAGGGTGGCAAGGCGATCCGTCTGGCCCGGGAGTTCGACGTGCCCGGCACCATCGACAACGTCGCCTTCTTCGCGGGTGCGGCCCGCAACCTGGAGGGCAAGGCCACCGCGGAGTACTCCGCGGACCACACATCGTCGATCCGGCGGGAGGCCGTGGGCGTCATCGGCTCGATCGCGCCGTGGAACTACCCGTTGCAGATGGCCGCCTGGAAGGTGCTGCCCGCGATCGCCGCCGGCAACACCGTCGTGCTCAAGCCGGCGGAGAACACCCCGCTGACCACGCTGCTGTTCGCCGAGGTCGCCTCGCAGGCGGGCCTGCCCAACGGCGTCTTCAACGTCGTGTGCGGCGGCGGCAGCACCGTGGGCGCCCGGCTGCTGCGCCACCCCGAGGTGGACATGCTCTCCTTCACCGGCTCCACCGGGGTCGGCAGGACCGTCCTGGAGGCGGCCTCGACGACCGCCAAGCGCGTCCACCTGGAGCTCGGCGGCAAGGCACCGTTCGTCGTCTTCGGCGACGCCGACCTGGAGGCCGCCGTGCACGGCGCCGTCGCCGGGAGCCTCATCAATGCCGGGCAGGACTGCACCGCGGCGACCCGCGCCATCGTGCACCGCTCGGTCTACGAGGACTTCGTGCAGCGCGTCGCCGCCCTGTACGAGCAGGTCCGGCTCGGCGCGACCGATGACCCGGAGACCGACATGGGGTCCCTCATCTCCCAGGGCCACCGCGAGAAGGTCGCCGCCATGGTGGATCGGGCCCGCGGCTACGCCCGGGTGCTCGGCGGCGGCATCCCCGAGGACCTGCCGGCCGAGGGCGCCTACTACCGCCCGACCCTGGTCGCCGACGCCCCGGCCGACAGCGAGATCGTCCGCGACGAGGTATTCGGCCCCGTCCTGGCCGTGCTGCCCTTCGACACGGACGACGAGGCCATCGCCCTGGCCAATGACACCCCCTACGGGCTGGCCGCCTCCGCCTGGACCCGCGACGTGTACCGGGCGATGCGGGCCACCCGCGAGATCCGCTCGGGCTGCGTGTGGGTCAACGACCACGTCCCGATCATCAGCGAGATGCCCCACGGCGGGATGAAGCAGTCCGGCTTCGGCAAGGACATGTCCACCTACTCCTTCGACGAGTACACGGTCGTCAAGCACGTCATGTACGACCTCACGCAGGATGCCGCCAAGGCCTGGCACCGGACGATCTTCTCCGTGGCCCAGTGATGGCGGCCCGGACCGGCCCATGCCGCTCCGGGAATGCGGCCTCCGTGGTTCAAGGGCCCGGCCCCGCGCTCAGCGACGGGCCGGGCCCTGCCGGCATGCTCGAGGGCAGGACCGTGCTGGTCACCGGCGGCTCCGGGGGCATCGGCCGGGCCACGGTCGAGGTCGCCCACCGCGAGGGCGCCCACGTCGTGCTGCACTGGTCCCGCGACGCCACCGGTGCACGGGAGGCCCGGGACGCACTGGGCGAGCGGATCCATCCGGTGCAGGGCGACCTGACGTCCCCGGGGCAGCGGCAGGACGTGTGGCGGCAGGCCGTGGCGTGGCGGGGACGCCTCGACGTGCTGGTCAACAACGCCGGGGCGTGGCTCGCCTCCCCGCTCGACGACGCCGTGCAGTGGCAGGAGGGGTGGGACGCCAACCTGGCGCTGAACCTGCAGGCCCCGGCCGACCTGTGCCGGGAGGCCGTCCTGCACTTCCGGGAGCACGGCGGCGGGGCGGTCGTCAACGTCGTCAGCCGCTCCGCCCACCGCGGCGACGACGCCGGGCACCTCGCCTACGGCGCCGCCAAGGGAGGACTGCTGGCCCTCACGAAGGGCATCGCCCGCGGCTTCGCGGCCGACGGCGTGCTGGCCTACGCCGTCGCCCCGGGATGGGTCGGCACCGGCATCGCTGCGCAGGCCGGCGCGGACCGTGCGATGGGCCTTCCCCTCGGGGAGGTCACCCCGCCCGGCGACGTCGCCGAGGTCATCGCGTTCCTGGCCTCCGGCCGATCCCGCCACACCACGGGAGCGACGGTCGACATCACCGGCGCCGACTACGTCCGCTGACACCCCGTCCCGCGGCAACGAGGGAGGGACCCGACTGAGCCGGGTCCCTCCCTCGTGACCGAGGCGCGTTCGCTCCTCAGGTGCCCCCGCCCTGCCGCGGCGGGCGCCGCCCGTCAGACACGGAAGACCTTGCCCGTCTCCACGCCGTCGACCGAGCGCACGTAGGCCCGGGCCACGTCCTCGGCCGGCACCTGCGGGAATCCCGGGAAGAACGGGTGGTAGGACTCCGCCTCCACCAGGACGCTGGGGCTGACGGCGTTGATGCGCAGACCCCGCGGCAGCTCCGTGGCAGCCGCCGTCACGAAGGACTCCAGGGCACCGTTCGCCATGGAGGCGGCGACACCGGTCGCGATGGGTTCCCGGGCGAGGACACCGGTGATGAACGTGAAGGATCCGCCGTCGCGGACGTGGCGCAGGCCCTCCGTCACGAGGTTGACCTGCCCGAGGACCTTGTCCTCCAGGCCGGCCCGGTAGTCGTCCGTCGTGAGCTCCGGGAGCGGCTTGAACGGGACGGCCCCCGCGCAGCACACCACAGCGTCCACGGGCCCGATCCGCTCGAAGAGCGCTCGCACCGACGAGGGGTCGGAGATGTCCGCGCGCTCGCCGTCGGTGCGGGAGGAACGCACCACCTCGTGCCCCTCGGCCAGGGTGTCGGCCACGGCCTGTCCGACCACTCCGGTGGCTCCGACGACGAGGACCTTCTTCATGCTCCACTCTCCTGTTCCATGATGGTGACCAGTTCACATGCGCTGTCGATCGTGTGCTCCCGGAACGCCGCCTCGGCCTGCGACCGGTCACCGGACAGCAGGGCGTCGATCAGGTGGCGGTGCACCACGCTCGCGCGGGCCGGGTCCGAGCGGATGGCCTGGTCCTGGGCCAGTGCGATGGTCAGGTGCGCCTCCGTCACCGGCCAGAACCGCAGCAGCATCGAGTTCTCCGAGGCCGCCCAGATGCCGCGGTGGAAGGCCACGTGGGCCTCGTGTCGGGTCAGCGGATCCGGGTCGTACTCCCACCGCTCGAACTCCTCCCAGGCGCCCATGACGGCGGCCATCCGGTGGCCGCCGGTGTCCTCCAGGACGGCGTCGACGGCGAGCATGTCCAGCGCGTGGCGGGCCTTGGCGATGTCCAGGATCTGCTCGGGACCGAGACGGGCCACGTGGAGCCCGCGGTAGGGTTCCTGGACCAGCAGCCCCTCCTGCGACAACTGGTTCAGTGCCTCGCGGATGGTGGGACGACTCACCCCCAGCGTGGCGGCCAGGGTGACCTCCGTCAGCTTGTCACCGGGTTGCAGGTCTCCCCGCACGACGGCGCGGCGGATCTCCCGGAGGACCCCGTCCCGGCGCGACTGGCTCGCCACGGGCGTCAGGTTGCGACGGCCCTCCTCCCGGGCCTCGGCCCGGGCTCCTGCTGTCTTCAGATCCACTTCTCGTCCTGACCTCGGCCGACCATGTCCACGGAACACTTCTGCTGATTGTCAGACATTCCTGCGGTGAGCGCAACCCCTCGGAAGCATCTCCCGGCGATCCTCCGGGAGAGGAAGCCTGCAACCGGGCACGGCGCACCGTGGAGAGCCGGTCCGGCGGCGCTGGCTAATTCTTGGTCCGGCGGCTGCCGGCGTGCCAGTCCTCCTCGGCCCCGGTCCCGCCGGGCTCGGCACCGAGGCCGCGCAGCTGCGGCTGCTCCCGGAGGCTGCGCTTGAGCTCGGCGAAGCCCGGGAAGCGGGCCAGACCCACCACGTGGTCCCACAGCTGAACGGCGTCCTCCTCGGCGGGCAGCCGGCTGATCACCGGGCCGAAGAACGCCGTGCCACCGGGAGGCTCGAAGTGGATGATGGGGGTCCCGACGTCCTTGCCGGTCAGCGCGAGCGCCTCCTCCGTCTCGGCGCGGACCACCGCGTCCAGGGCGTCGTCGTCCAGCGCGTCGGCCAGACCGGCCGGCAGGTCCGCGGCCGAGAGCACCGGCTCCAGGAAGGCGCGGGTGCCGCGTCGGTCGGTGCCGGGCTCGTCCGGGACCGGGTCGGCGTCGAAGCTGTGCGCGCCGATGGCGGCGTAGAGCCGGTCGACCGCCTCGGGTCCGTGCTCGGCACGGGTCCGGGCCGCCACGCGCAGCAGCCGCAGGCCGGCGGTGTGACCGGCCTCGTACTCGGGCGGGAACCAGGCGTTGTAGTCGACGTCCTCGTTGAGGATCCGCAGCGAGATGAAGCGCCACTCCACGGAGTACTCACGGTGCCGCGACACCGTGCGCACCCAGCGCGCGGCCAGCCACGCGAACGGGCAGGTGGGGTCGAACCAGAAACGGATGTCGGGGTTCTTCACCGCTCACACGCTAGGAGCGCCCCCGCCCGGGGTCAAGGAGACCCGTGTCGGAGCGCGGGCCTAGACTCGCTGGTGACCGTCCGCAGCGCCGCTCACAGGAGGCACCGCTCATGGCCGACGCCGGGACCCCGCCCCGCCGCCGCGGGCGTCCGAGCCGGCCCGTGCTCTCGGAGGAGCGGATCACGACAGCAGCCATCAAGATCGTCGCGACCCGCGGCTACCACCACCTGACGATGACGGAGCTGGCGCGTGAGCTCAAGGTCTCGACGTCGGCGCTGTACAACCACACCCCCTCGAAGCGCGAGGTGCTCATCCGCGTCCAGGACCGGATCAACCAGGGCATCGACCGCTCGGCCTTCGGCCGGGTGCCGTGGGACGAGGCGCTCGAGCAGTGGGCGCACTCCTACCGGAGGTGCTACGCGAAGCACACGGCCATGATTCCGATCATGGCCGTCCTGCCGGTCGCGGACTCCCCGCACACGCTGGAGATGTACGAGGCGGCGGCCCGCGGCCTCGCGGACGCCGGCTGGGAGGCCGCCAGCATTGTGGACGTGATCGCGTCGATCGAGTCGCTGGTCCTGGGCGCGGCCTACGACGCCACCGCACCCGCCGACGTCTTCGACCCCGGTGACCGCACCGACTTCGCCCCGGTGTTCTCCGACGCGGTCCGGGCCCGGTCCGAGGAGCCGGGGTCCGCCGCGGACGCGGCCTTCGACCTCGCCCTCACGGCCATGCTGGACGGCTTCCGGATGCGCCTGGCGGCGCAGCGGGACAGGGCGGGACAGCGGGACGGAGCGGGGCAGACCCCCGGCCGTCAGGGCACGCGCCGAGAGGGCGCCGACGGCCGGGACGGGACGCCCGGGCCCGGCTGAGGCCCGCATGGCCGTGCCGTGGTCGGTGGTCCACACGCTCGAGGCCAGCGCGTCGTCGACGCCGTTGGCCGGCTCGACCGCCTCCTCCTCCGTGGCGAAGGGCTGGACGGTGAGGACCGGGGCGAAGGTGTCCTCCTGCACCTGGGCGTCGCCCTGGTGCACCCCGGTGACCACGGTGAGCTCGAAGAAGTACCCGCCGGTCCCCGCGACCGGCCGCCCGCCCGTGACCACGGTGGCGTGCGCCGGCGACCACGGGGCGGCCGGGGGCCGTCCGGTCCGGAATCCTGGGCCGCCCCGGACCGTTGCACCGGCATGACCGCGATCCGTCTCCTCCGCGTCACGACCGCGCTGGCCGGCGTGCTGCTGCTCTCGGCGTGCGCCCCGCGCGGGGACGGCGGAGCCGCCACGCCCTCACCACGACCACCGAGCACACCGGACGCCTCGGTCCCGAGCACGCCGGCGCTGCCGGCCGAGGGACTGGTGGTCCAGGTCGCCCACACCGGCGGCTTCGTGACCCCGGAGGTGCTGGCCGCCCGGCTGCCGCTGGTGAGCGTCTACGCCGACGGCCGGGTGATCACGCAGGGCCCGCAGATCGAGATCTTCCCGCCTCCCGCCCTGCCGAACCTGCAGGTGCGGCGCGTCGACGCGGGCGCCGTCCCGGTGCTCGTCGACCGGGCCCTGCGGGCAGGGGTCGCGGAGACCTCGGACCTGGGCAGCCCGCCGGTCGCCGACCTGCCGTCCACCCGGTTCACCGTGGTGACGCGGGAGCAGACCCACGTGCGGGAGGTCTACGCGCTGGGCGCCGAGCTGCCGCCGGGCCCGCCCGGCGAGGGTCCACCGGACACCGGACCACCCGGCGGCCCCGACAGCGGCCTGAGCGCCGAGCAGCGGGCAGCCCGGGCCGAGCTGCGGGAACTCGTCCGGACGCTGTCCGACCCGGCCTCGGCGCTGCCGGCGGAGGCCGTCGGGGAGATCGAGGCCTACGTGCCGGAGACGGTCGCCGGCGTGGTCACCGCGTGGACCGACCCGCAGCACGAGCTGGAGCACCGGCCCGTGCCGTGGCCGGGCCCGCCGCTCCCGGGGGAGCCGCTGCACGAGGGGCTGGGCCTGAGCTGCGTGGTGGCCGGCGGGGACCAGGCCCGGGCGGTCCTCGAGGCCGCGCGCCCGGCCAGCACCCTGACCCCGTGGGTCTCCGAGGACGGCCGGCGGTGGTCGGTCGCGCTGCGGCCGCTGCTGCCGCACGAGCAGGGCTGCGCGGATCTGCTGAACTCCTGAGGCCCCCGGCGGCACGCCGGGACGGCGCCGCCACGCCCAGGCGCGCCGGGCGACGGACGGGGTGGCGATGAGGGGGCACAGCCCGAGCACGCCGGGCCCGTCGACCAGGCTCGCACCCGCCTCGCTGCGGAGGGTTCCCGGCGCGGGCCCAGCCCGACGGCGAACCGCTCGTGTCACGTCCGGGAGCATGCTCCTCGAGGGTGGGACACCGCCCCGAGGTCCGGAGGAGGAAGCCGGCAGGGGGAACCCTGCGACATCATGCGCCCGTCACGACTGCGGGACTCATCGGCCGTGCACAGCAGGCCTACGGGGGCGGGGTCGCGAGCAGGGCAACCACGACGATGCCCACGAGGATGATCCCGACGACCTCCGCGACGAGGGCGGCCCGCAGGCGAAGGAAGGCCTGGTCATTGCTCTTCTCCCAGTCCTCGAGGTCACAGGCCTCCTGGAGTGCGATGGCTTGCTGGGGCGTGCACGTCCTGTCCTCGACGCTGATCGAGGTGTCGTTCCAATACCCTCGCATCAGCTCCTTGATGTCCGTCAGCTCCACGGCGCCCGCGATCCGGGTCGGCCAGGTCACCTGGATCGCCACGAGGCCGGCGAAGCAGAAGGACAGAACGGCACCTCCCACTGCCCAGCTGATCCAGATGCCGGCCTCGACGAGCGAGGTACCGGCGGCCTTCTCGACGGCGAACAGCAGTCCCATCAGGACACCCGCGGTGCTGATGACCGCCGTCGCTCTGGATTGCAGAGAATTTCGCCGGACGCTCTCCTCGGACAGTCTTCGCCTGACCTTCTCCGCATACGCGGGACCTGTCGGATCCGACATGGTCAGCCCAGGATCTTCCCGGCGCGGGGAGGACCCGGTCGGAGCTTCCTCATGCATACGGCGTCCCACCCCGAGAAGGCCTCTGCCCCCGGACGGAGAACTTCTTCGTCCGTGAGTCCGGCGTCCTGGCACGCCTCCCACACGGCCTGTGCCGGTCGGCCAGGTGTCTCGTGCAACCTGTCGCGCATGCCGGTGAACAACGAGGTCACGCCCAGAGTCTCCCCGATCTGGACGAAGACCGCTCGACGCTCGGCCGCGCAGAGGAACAGCACACTGGGGTCCACGCCGGGACCAACGCTCAGCCAGTCCAGGAGGTCGTTGACTCCCAGAATGCTGAACGTGCGGACGTCTCGGGCCCGGCCCTTCCCGCCCGCCACGAATTCCACCACTGCGCGGGTCCGTCGTGGATAGTCCGGCGGACGGTCGCCCGGGGGTTCGCCTCCGGCGCTCGCGCCGGGCTGGACCACGACCTTGGCCACTTCGGCCGACGGGGTCTCGGAGGGGACCATCGACGGCGCGTCCATGCCCTGAGGGGACAGCGTGGACCATACCGCGCCTCCGTCGTCACCGTCCCAGCGGCCGGGGAGCACCAGGAGCACGTCGTCTGCGATGACCGTGTGCAGTGTCGGCAGGGACGCGAGGGTCTGCTCCAGAGGGCCGTCGGCCTGCTGGCCGCTGTCGATCAGGGTGCACAGTGCGCAGAACGGCTTCCCGCGGCGGCTCAACAGCATGTTCTCACCGCGGACGAAGCTTTCCAGGATGTCGGTGAGAGGAATACCGGCCAGGTGGACCATGGTCACCCCCAGGACGTCGAGCATTCCGCCCGAAGCGGTGCGGACAAGCCACAACATACTCGCGGAACCGTCCCCGCGCCATGGCCGGGCAGGGCGCTGAGGGTCGACGCCGGCTCGCCGCCACGGGGACCCGGTGCCGCCGCCGAACGGGCGACG